>JBNMGX010000007.1:0-29735 GCA_050872465.1 Hallerella sp. | reverse complement strand
GCCTAGCGAATGCAAACGGCAACCATGCGCTCCCCATCGCGAAGGCGAAACTCGGAACCGAATACGTCACCGAACAGGGAACGACCGAAACATTCACGATCGGAAAGCTTGTAGAGTTTCAGGCGACGGGCCTCATCATCGTGATGATAGTCATCGTCGGGCTTTGCCTTTTGACCTACCTGATGAACTATGTACTCAACAAGTTCATCCTTTCCAAAACGGCAAAGTCCAAGGCGGAAAGCGCTCCCGTTCAAAGCGCACCGGTCGCGCAAACGATAGCCCCGGCCAAGTGCACGCTCGACCCGAACGCGCCAAGCGTGCATCCAGGCTTCACCAACAAGCAGCTGCAGGCCTTTCTGAGCATCGCGGCGATTTCCGCGCTCGATGTCCACCCGGGCCTTACGAACGAGCGGCTCGCGGTCATTTTCGCAGTCGCGGCGGCCGAGGTTCTCGGCGGTCCGTGTCGCGTCATCAAATTCAAACCCCCACACGCGACGGAATGGGCATGGACAACCCAGGGTCGCGCAGAATTAATCTCCAACGGGCTTTAAGCCAAGGCAGGACACAATGAAAAAGACAATCCGCATCAGTTTCGAAGGCAAGAGCTACGACGTCGAAGTCGAAGTTCTCGACGGCAACCAAACGGCCCAGGTTTCCACACCCGTATCGGTCGCCCCGGCTTCCGTCGCGGCTCCGGTTGCAGCGCAGCAGGCTCCGGTCGCGGCCCCCGCCGCTCCCGCAGGTGGAACTCCGGTTCCGAGTCCGATGATGGGCATCGTCTTCAAGCTCAAGGTCAAGGTCGGCGACAAGGTGAAAATGAACCAGGAAATCGCCGTCCTCGAAGCGATGAAAATGGAAAACTCGGTCGTATGCCCGTGCGACGGCACCGTCGCCTCCATCGAAGTCAAGGAACAGGATTCCGTTTCGGAAGGCCAAGTTCTCATGACAATCGCATAAGGAACTGTCTATGAGCGGAATTTTAAACTCCGTCGCAGAAATGTTCACCACGGGAACGGGATTCTCCGCAATCAACGGCCCGATGATCATTATGTGGCTCGTCAGCTTCGTGCTGATGTATCTCGCGATTGTCAAGAAGTACGAACCGTTGCTTCTTTTGCCAATCGCCTTGGGCGCGCTCGCCGTGAACATCCCGTCCCGCGGTTTCTACGAAGGCGGTTGGGGCATCGAAGGAATGTTCACCCCGACAGCCGGCCTGTATTACTATATCAGCCAGGGCATCCACCTGGAACTATTCCCGCCAATCATCTTCCTAGGCGTCGGAGCGATGACGGACTTCGGTCCGCTGATTGCAAACCCGCGGACGCTGCTCCTCGGCGGCGGGGCCCAGTTCGGAGTCTTTGTCACCATGTTCTGCGCAGTCGCTTTTGGCGGATTTTCGCTCGGCGAAGCGGCGTCCATCGGCATCATCGGCGGGGCGGACGGTCCCACGTCCATCTTCACGGCGAATAAGCTCGCTCCGCACCTGATAGGCCCTATCGCAGTCGCCGCCTACACCTACATGGCTCTCGTTCCGCTGATCCAGCCTCCCATCATGCGCCTGATGACCACTCCGAAAGAACGCGTCATCCGCATGAAGAGCCTTCGCAAGGTCGGCAAGCTCGAACGCATCGTCTTCGCCGTCATGGTGATGGTCATCTGCGTCCTGGTCGTTCCCGATGCATCCGCACTGATCATCATGCTTATGCTCGGAAACATCTTCAAGGAATCCGGCGTGGTCGACCGTTTGGTCAAAACTTCGCAAAACGAACTGATGAACATCGTCACCATCTTCCTCGGAACATCCGTCGGACTCACCATGTCCGCGGACATCTTCCTCCAGCCAAAGACCCTGCTGATTATCGCAATGGGGGTCGTCGCATTCGGATTTTCGACTTTTGGCGGTCTTCTGCTTGCGAAAATCATGAACAAGTGCACCCCGAACAATCCGGTAAATCCGCTAATCGGTTCCGCCGGAGTTTCCGCCGTTCCGATGGCTGCCCGTGTTTCCCAGCTCGAAGGCGCCAAGTACGACCCGCAGAACTTCCTCCTCATGCATGCCATGGGGCCGAACGTTTCGGGCGTAATCGGCACGGCGATTGCCGCCGGATACATGATTTCCCGGCTCGCCTAAAGATTCGTACGGAATTCGAGAGAACCCGGCATTGAACGGGTTTTCTTTTATTTTTAAACAAAAAAGCAAGATTTCCGCAATCAGAACATTAACAATCATTGACATCGTCAAATAAAGAATTTATTTTATCAAAAGGTAATTTAACAAAATCTTTTGGAGTTCTTATGAAACATAACCATCTCCTTTTCCGCATTAGCGGGCTAATCAGTTGCGCAATAATCAGTTGCGCAAGTATCGTTTCATGTGGAGACGATTCTTCTTCCGGTTCAAAAGAGGGCGGTGAAACGGGCAAAGTAAAAACTGTCGCCGATTTGGGGACATGCCTTTCTGCGTTCGAGGGTGACACCTACTTTGTCGAAGAGAAGAACGGTGATTACACCTGCACTTCCGGGACGTGGACTCCCCAGCCAAGCGTCGGAACCTGTACGGACTCGCTTGCAAGAGAGGGGGCAATCAGACGGGAGGGCAACAAGGGTCTCGACTCCTACGGGACGACCTTCGCATGCAAGGATTCATCCTGGACTCCTGCGACAGACACCGAGAAGGCGCTAGGGCGCGTATGCGTCAAAAAAATAGACGGACGTCTCGCAGACGACACAACGGGCAAAAAGCCGAAGACATATATTTGCGCGGGAACGATCTGGCGCGAGGCGACCGCAGCGGAAAAGGCGGCGAAAGCAATCTGTGCGAAAGACAACGAGGGGACGTTCGTGACCGATTCGAGCGGCGGCAAAAAGAACACCAAGGTCTATGTCTGCAGGGATTCGCTCTGGCAAGAGGCGACCGGTGTAGAAAAGGCGACGAAGAAAGTGTGCACGGCAAACATCTACGGGATGTTTGCGGCAGATTCTGCGGACAAGAAGCTTCCGCTATACGTCTGCAACGGCAAGAGTTGGAGACCGGCCAGTGCGGCAGAGAAGGCCACAGGGCTTCTCTGCGACAAGTCCATAAATGGAGATACGGTGGCATTCTATATCTGCAAGGACACGGTATGGACGAAGGACACATCGTCCTCGCTCAAGAAGTGCACGGAGAAGCTCGAAGGCGAAGTCGCGAAGGAAGCGAACCCGTTCCGCACAGTCGGGCTCTTCGCGACAGCGACGGACTCTAGTTACGTCTGCGACGGCAAGAAGTGGCGCGTAGCCACCGCGGGCGAGGCTGCGACGGGCAGGCTCTGCACGGAAAAGCTCAACGGCGATACACTCAACTGGTATGTCTGCGACGCGTCAAGGAACGACTGGGACCCCGTCCAAGGAAGCGGTCTCGGGGAATGCACGGCGGAGAACATCGACAGCGTATCCGTCGAGCCAAACCCGCACATGGAGAAGGGTGACAGCCTGTTCGTATGCGACGGGAGTACGTGGAACATCCTCACGAAATCCCTCCTCGGCACATGCGACGGGACTCTCCAAGACAGCGTACGGCGCGAGACCAACTACAACCTGAAAAGCTTCGACAGCCTGTTCGTATGCGACGAGAGCAAGTGGGAAAGCGAGAGCAAGTACGCCTTCGCGGACGGCGTACCGTGCACAAACAACCTGAACGCGAAAGTCGTCGGAAACAACCTCTGCCTCGATGGCGAGTGGCGCGAAGCGACGGAAGGCGAAATCGAGATGGGGGCAGCCTGCACCGAAGCGACAGAAGGCGTCGTCTCTACGGAGAAGAAAAAAACCTGCAAGTCCGGGAAATGGGAAAATGCAAGCGCCAGCGAGCTGGCGACCGGGAGGACTTGCTCGTGGGCAATCCGCGACACGCTCCTCAAGGGATGGGTATGTAAATCCTACGTGAATCCGGACACGACCCAGAACGAAATCGACGTAGGATTCGAAAAATGCGCAGAATCGGACGATTCGCTGATGATGAAGTATTTTGATGGCGAACTATCCATTTACGACTGCTCCATATGGCGGCATGCGAGCGCCGGAGAAATCGCCAACGGAAAGATTTGTACGGCAAAGCTTCAGGACAACAAGGTCCACAACGGATTCGTGTGCGAGGATAGTTTGTGGCGAGAAGCGGACGCCGGGGAAAAAGCGAACGGTTTCGTGTGTATCAAGGACAGCCTCTACAAAGTGAGCAAAGGATATGTATGCGAAAAGACTTCATCGACATCTTACGGTTTCAGGACGATAAAAGAAGGCGAGAAAGACGGATATATTTGCGGCAAGGATTCCGTCCGAGAGCGTGTTAACTCCTCAGTTTATTCATACAAATTGCCTTATATGATACAACATAGCGATCCAAGCAAAGTTTACGTATGCGAAAGGGGCTCCGGCTCCTGGAGAAAGCCGACAACCGCAGAATTAAAGACAAAGGGACTCTGCAAGCATAAGGCCGACAACAGTGCCTATGGAGACTCTGTCTATTTCTCGAGTTATACAGAAAAGCTGCCGTATATGTACACCTACAAAGAAGACTTCTACATCTGCGACTCCAGGGCGTCGAACTGGCGAGAACCGGATGCCGGAGAAAGAGCGACAAGGAAATTCTGCGACAACTCCCTGTACCTGAACATCAAAAACGGCTATGCATGCGATAAAACCAACTCCAATTACAGGTGGAGAGCGGCCTCTACGGCGGAACTCGCCGCAGAATACGTCTGCAACCCGACCAAGCAAAACGAGCTAACGAACGGTTACGTGTGTGACGGCAAAACGTTCCGCAAAGCCAGCGCGGCAGAAATCGCGGTTGGCGGCGTCTGCTTCAATGCTATTTCCGGAAGCCACTTTTTGAGAAAAGGCGAAAATTACGCCGAAACTTTAGAATATATGCTATACAAGTGCTCCTGTAACACAAGCAACGTCTGCAGTTGGGAAATGCAGGACTACATAACAGACGAAAGGGACAATAACAGATATCCCGTCGTCACAATTGGCGGAAAGACCTGGATGGCAGACGACTTGCGCTATCGTACAGGCTACTCCAGTTACCGATATAGCTGGGCAGAAGCAATTGACTCTATCGCTAAATTTTCCAGTTCCGCCAACAAAGCGGGATACGGCAATGCCACAATAACTACGAAGCCCACCCGGGGAATCTGTCCCAAAGGATGGCACATACCTTCTACATCCGACTGGGGAGAACTCCTCGACTCTACCGCCGCCATCTTTGGATTCAACCCGATTTATGGCAGCTCTGAACGCGATTTAGCCACAGTGAAGGCCCTAAAAGATTGCGGGTATTCAAAGACCAATACGGAATCCTGCAATACGCTCGGTTTGAGCCTAGACCCCAAGTCGTACTGGACGTCGTCTCACTATAACGAATCACAGATCCAAGCAGGATGTGCGCTCAATTCCAATCTTAACCGGTCGGACTGCGAAAAAAGATATGCGGAAGTCGTAACGGTCTCAACAGAAAAAGTCAAGAAATTGGAACACAAGTACAAAAGCGACAAACTCTTCGTTCGTTGCGTCAAGGACTAGCCGCCACCCGGTCATTTTTATGCGACACAAATCGCCTAGACGTGAAAACCGTCTAGGCGATTTTTTAATTTTCTAAATTTTCCAAATGTTGTTTTACAATCGCCTTACCAAAGCGGCCCTTCTCCTTACCGCACTTCTTTTTACAGCGCCGTACGCCGCTTCGCCGTTTTTTTCCGCCGAGCGTAGCCGCAACCTAAGAACACTCGAAACGACCCCGCTCCTTTTCGAATATCACCGCAAAACGGTCTCCGGCTCGGAACAGGTTTTCTACTACCCGCGGCGCGACACCGGCTTTCGGAAAGGTTTTGCGCAAAGCGAAAAGCGCGCACTGCTCGGCTACCAAGATGAAAAACAGGCGATAGCGGCAAGCCTCGTCGGCGGTATCGATTACCGCGGCGGCGAACGTCTCGGCGACACGATCTGGCCCGGAATCGACGGGGGAATCTACCTGCGCGGCTACCGCGATTCCGTAGAGTTTATGCTCGATGCCAGGATCTACATGGAAAACCACAGCGCGGACTATCCGAAATCCTTTGACGGCGAATTCGTCGAGTTTCAAAAAGAGGAAAACAACAGCGGCGTGGAATACGCTAGCTATGCGCGTTACCGCGGGATGTTCGCCATCAACATGGGATTCGGACGCCTGATGCTCGCCCGAGACGTTTTCCATTTCGGTCCGGGCTACTTCAACAACCTGACGCTCAACCAGTTCGCCCTTCCCTACAACACGCTTTCATTTGAATTTCACGTCGGCCCGCTCTCGGTCATCAGCCTCTACGGCGACCTTCGCATCTACAAGAACAGTATGAGCCGCAAAAATACCAACGACCGCAATCTGTATGCGCACCGCTACGAACTCAACCTCGGCAATCTGGTCCTCGGCATGAGCGAGACGCAAATCCTCTACAACGAAAACAAGCCGTGGCTCTTTGTCCCGATCGTTCCCCTGTTCATGGAAAAAGGAAACTTCTCGGAAGACAACAACAACGGAGCGCTCGCCTTTGACGCCAACTACCGCCTCTTTCAGCTTGCGAGAATCTACTCGGAGTTTTATATCGACGATTTCGAAAGCCCGGTCAGCCTCGTCAAGAACGACAACATCGAAGCAAAATGGGCCTGGATGGCCGGAGCCCAAATCGGCAAGAATTTTTACATTCAAAACAAATTAATCGAAGCCGGAGCGATTGCGGAATACGCCCGAGTCGAACCATACGTCTATAGCCACTTTCACCCGAACACGGCCCAGGCGGCAAATCTCGGGGAACCTCTCGGCGCACCGAACGGCCCGAACAGCCAAGCGATAGACTTCGCCCTTTACGCAAGGCTTGCGAACAGGCTGAACATCAACATCCGCAATTCCTGGATCTGGAAGGGAACCGATTACGGCAGCGGCATCAACGATTCGACCCCGACGAGCAACCATTTCAAGCTTCCCAAGAAATTCCTCGACGGAGCCGACATGAAATATTCGCTTTCGCCGGCGATAAGCTACAGCGGAGACTACTTTTTCTATTCGCTCGAACTCACTCTTTTCCACGATGAAAAAATCTATACGCGGCTGGGGTTCAAATGGTAACGCTCTACACTCCGGAACTGCTCGCTCCGGCAGGAGACTTGAAACGACTGGAATATGCAATAGCCTACGGAGCGGACGCCGTCTATGCGGGGCAGCCCGCATTCTCGCTTCGCGCTCGTGAAAACGGTTTTCGCACTTTGGAAGACCTAGAAAAGGGCGTCGAGCTAGCCCACGGAAAAGGAAAGAAATTTTACCTGACAAGCAACGTCATCGCACGAAACGCCAAAGTGGAACCTTTTCAAAAAGCGCTTCTCGCCGCACTCGAATTAAGGCCCGACGCGCTGATCGTCGCAGACCCAGGAATCATTTCGTTTGTACGAAAAGAATCCCCGACGACGCCGATACACCTTTCCGTACAAGCGAACACGACAAACTACCTGACCGCGCAATTCTGGCAATCCATCGGCATCTCGCGAATTATCCTCTCGCGGGAACTTCGTCTCAAGGAAGTTCTCGAGATCAAGGAAAAATGCCCGGGTCTCGAACTCGAAGTTTTTGTCCACGGCAATGTCTGCATGGCGATGTCCGGACGCTGTATGCTCAGCAACTGGACAACGCGACGCGACGCGAACCAGGGGATGTGCAACAATTCATGCCGGATGCCCTACCGCCTTTACGCCAATCCCGAGGTCCAGTCCGATGGCTACCAGGCGCATGAAGGCGATTTTTACCTGGAACGTTCCAATGCGGAACCCGAAAAGCCTGCGGAACCGATTGCGCTCGACGAAGACCGCTGGGGAACCTACTTCATGAGCAGCCGGGACCTCTGTGCGATAGACGTGATTCCCGATCTCGTCCGCGGAAAAATCCAGAGCTTTAAAATCGAAGGACGCACCCGAAGCGTCTATTACCTATCCTCGGTCGTCGCCGCCTACCGCAAGGCTCTCGACGCCTGCCTCGCCGGAAAAGGCGTTCCCCAGATTTCCCGAGACCTGATTTCCGATACGGATAGCCGCGGACGGATGCCCGGATTCTTCGCCGGCCCGCTTCCCCAAAACTACGAATCGACACAGGAACCATCCAGGACAGGAGCCGTCGCAGCCCAAATCGAAAACATCGACGACGACGGAACGCTACGCGTCCATGTTAAAAACAGATTCGACAGCAAGTCCCCGCTCGACTGGTTCGACCCGAAAATTCGCGAAGCCGTTTCCATCTCCGAACTGAAAAACGCAAAAGGCGCTCCGGTCGAAGCGCTGCATCCGGGAACGGAAGGCTTTGTCCGGTTAAATTCCGACGTGATAAAACGCACAGATTTCAAGAATTTCGCATTTTTGGTCTTGAAAAAACATTAAACAGGCGAACAGGATTATAAATTTCACCCTATGGAAGATTCCAGCGAATACGAATACAAGCAAAGCAAGATTTTTCATGACTTCGACAAGGCGTACGCCGAAGGAAAATACGACTATCTGCGCGAACTTTTCCTGCCCTACATGCTAGACAATATCGCGGACTTCTACCAGTTCAAGAAAGAAAAACTCAAGCAGTTCGCCGAAGCCCTCGACATGCACCAGCTGCTGAAGCTCTATCTGTATTACAAGCAAATGCCGCTCGACATGCGTCGCTATATGGAAGGCCAGAGCGCATCCATCCAGAAGGCAATCCAAGGGACAAGCAAAGAACGATAAGCCGCCGTCACCGACTGGATCCGCGAACATGCGGCGCGACACCGCGATGTCACCGTGAAAACGCAGTGCATTTTTTTCGAGAAAATCGCAAGCCAGGTCATTCCGCCAATCGAAAAAGCGCTGGCGGATTATGAAGCGAGTATCAGAGCTTAGTTGGGAGAACTTAGAGCTTAGAATAGCGGGATTTAAATTGCTGAAAAATAGAACATAGATGTCTGCAAATCTCAGCTCTAAACTTTCAGCACTAAGCTCTAACCACTGATTCCTGACAACTTACAGTTCGCTAGACTGTCAATTCCTCATTGCTCATTGCTAATTGCTAATTGCTAATTCCTAATTCCTCTCTAATCCCTAAAACTTAGACGTCCGCGGGCCACCAATAATTTCTAGCTTTGACTCGTTATGAGCGAAGAAAAAATTTTAAATACAAGTACCGAAGAAGCCGCCGAAAAACCGGTTAATCCCTTTTTAACCCCCATCCATATCGTCGAACCGGCGAACAAATTGCCGGATTATACGTTTAACGACTTGCCCGCGGATCTCAAGGAAACGCTCGAAAGGCACGGCTGGACAGACCTGATGCCCGTTCAGCGCAAGACGATTCCCTACATGCTTTCCGCCCGCGACATGCTAGTCCAGTCCAAGACCGGTTCGGGAAAGACCGGAGCGTTTGTCATTCCGCTCATCCAGGTTATCGTCCGCGAGCACAAGTTTCCCCAGGCGCTGATTCTCGTCCCGACCCGCGAACTCGCCCAGCAAGTCGAATCGGAAATCGAAAAGATAGCCGAGGGAACAGGGATCAAGTCGGTGGCCATTTTCGGAGGCGTCAATTACGAGCCGCAGCTCCGCGCGCTTCGCGAAGGCGTCCACATCATCGTCGCCACTCCGGGACGCTTGCTCGACCACGCCCAGCGCGGCAACGTCGATTTCCTTTCCGTCCGGGACCTCATCATGGACGAAGCGGACGAAATGCTCTCCATGGGATTCTACCCGGACATGCAGCGCATTCGCCGTTACCTACCGCGTGAAATCGCCTGCACCATGTTCAGCGCGACCATCCCTCAGACGGTCAAGAGCCTCGCAAGGGAATTCCAGCGCAAGAATGCAGGATTTCTCTCCCTCAGTTACGACAAGGTAATCGCGAACAATCTAGAACACCGCTACTACATGTGCGATGTCATGGACAAGGACAAGCTGACCATCAAGATTCTCGAACTCGAAAATCCGGACAGCTGCATGATTTTCTGCAACATGAAGCGCGATGTCAGCTACCTCGAACAGGTCCTTTCCAACTACGGATTCCGGGTCGGGGCTCTCTCCGGCGATATTTCGCAGAAGCTTCGCGAAGAAACGCTCGAAGCGTTCCGCAAAAAACGCTTGAACATTTTAATTTGTACGGATGTTGCCGCCCGCGGAATCGACGTTACCCATGTAACGCATGTCATCATCTACGACCATCCCGATGACCATGAAGTCTATGTCCACCGCAGCGGACGCACCGCCCGCGCAGGTCGAAGCGGAGTCGCCATTTCGCTTATCACCCCCGTCGAGGAAATCGAACTGCAAAAAACGGCGGTCGATTTCGGCATCCAGTTCATCAAGATGCCTGCAATCACCGAAGAAGAACTTGCGAACCGTATCCGCCAGCGCACCGCAGCGGAACTCGACCGGGAAAAGCGCGTTCTCGGGCAGATGAAAAAGGAACGCCTCCGGAGATTCCTGCCGCTAGTCGACGAACTCACCAAGAATCCCGAAGACAAGGAAGTTCTCGCCTATCTTCTCGACCAGTTCTACTGGAAGGAATACGAAAAGAAAGAAGAAAGACGCGAACACGAAAAGGCGAAATAATGTCAAAGATCAAGGTCAAGACCAAAAAGGAAATCGAACTAATCCGCTCTGCAGGCGCCCTTGCCGCCGAAACGCTCATCCGCGCAGGCGAAATGTGCAAGCCCGGGGTTTCCACGCTCGAAATCGACGATTTCATCGGAGACTACACAAACAGGCACGGTGGAATTTCGGCATGCCTAGGTTATCACGGTTATCCGCGCTACGCATGCATCAGCATCAACGAAGTCATCTGCCACGGCATCCCGAGCAAGGACACGATTCTTAAGGACGGTGACATTGTAAACATCGACATCACGACCATTCTCTCCGGCTATCACGGGGACTGTTCCGCCATGTTCTGTGTCGGCAACGTCAGCAAGGAAGCGCGAGAACTGGTCGACGTCACAAAGCTCTGTCTCGAAGAAGGCATCCGCGCAGCGGCCATGCCAAAGGCCCGCTTTTCCGACATCGGATGCGCCATCCAGCCGATTGCGGACGAACACGGTTTCAGCGTCGTCGAAGACTACTGCGGACACGGAATCGGTCGCGGATTTCACGAAGAACCGAACGTTCTCCACTACGCGAACAGCGAACGCACGCCGATTATCGAAATCGGCAATGTCTTTACCATTGAACCGATGATCAATGCGGGAAAGCCCGGGACCAAGACGCTCGGAGACGGATGGACCGCGGTCACCGTTGACGGTCGCCTCTCTGCCCAATGGGAACACACCATGGTCAAGACAAAGGACGGAATCGATATCCTAACGCTTCCTCGATGAAAGCGCCCAATTCCATGAAAGAGTTCCTGATAAAGAAGACCCTGCAAGAGCATCCGGTCATCAAGAGGCTCGGGACACTCCATTCGCTTTCTTTAAACACAAACGAACGAACCTGCTCGGCGGAAATCGGACTTGTGGGGGAAGCGTCTCCCATCCGTTTTTCCGTCAAATACGAAATTTCAAGGACTGAAACAGGCGCCGACTTTCAACTCTCGGAAATCCATTCCGAAAAGCAGTGGATCGATGAACTCCTGAAACTTTTCCTAGAAGCAAAAGGCGGACGGCTGAGCATTCCCGTCTCAGGCCTCGCCGCAAAGGCGATGCAGCTATTTCTGTAGGAAACCGCTCCGCCCTTTTCTCCAAAAATTCCCTTCTTGCGTTCAAACGCTTTTCGAGCCTTGAGAACGCCTCGAAAATTTTCTATCTTGCACCGCAGTTTATCAAACTTTCCACGGAAAAAATATGACAGACATCCACAAACATCGAAACATCGGTATCTCTGCCCACATCGACTCGGGCAAGACCACCCTCACAGAACGCATTCTGTACTTCACCAAGAAGATTCACGCCATCCACGAAGTTCGTGGAAAAGACGGTGTCGGCGCTACCATGGACTCCATGGAACTCGAAAAGGAACGCGGCATCACCATCCAGTCCGCAGCGACGTTCGTAAACTGGAAAGATACCACGATCAACATCATCGATACACCGGGGCACGTGGACTTCACGATCGAAGTGGAACGCGCTCTTCGAGTTCTCGATGGAGCCATTCTCGTCCTTACGGGTGTCGAAGGCGTCCAGTCCCAGTCGATTACGGTTGACCGCCAAATGAAGCGCTATCACGTTCCCCGCGTGGCGTTCGTGAACAAGTGCGACCGTTCCGGTGCAAATCCGCTCCGCGTCGCCGTGATGCTCAAGGAAAAGCTGAACCACAATCCGTGCGTCATGCAGATTCCTATCGGGCTCGAAGACAAGCTCGAAGGCGTAGTCGATCTCATCAAGATGAAGGCTTACTACTTCAAGGGCGATAACGGTGACGACCTGATCGAAACCGAAATTCCCGACAACCTGAAGGACCAGGCCCAGGAATACCGCGAAAAGCTCGTCGATTGCTGCGCAGACTTCAACGATGAAGTCATGGAAAAGGCGATGGAAGGCAACTACAACGACATCCCGGAAGAACTGCTCAAGAGCACGATCCGCAAGGCGACCATCGATCTCGCGATGACCCCGGTCTTCATGGGTTCCGCCCACAAGAACATCGGTATCCAGAAGCTGCTCGACGGCGTCGCCGACTACCTCCCGGATCCGACCGAAGTCGAAAACATCGCCCTCGACGTCGATAACGGCGAAAAGGAAGTCGTCCTCCAGACCGACGACAAGAAGCCTCTCGTCTGCTATGCGTTCAAGCTCGAAAACGGCCAATACGGACAGCTCACCTACATCCGTATCTACCAGGGCATGATCCACAAGGGAGATTCCATCTACAACATGGCGACCGGCAAGAAGGTCTCCGTCGGGCGTCTCCGCCGTATGCACTCCAACACCCCGATCGACATCGAATCCGCGGGTTCCGGCGACATCGTCGCCCTGTTCGGTATCGACTGCGCATCCGGTACGACATTCACCGATGGAACGGTCCACTACAACATGACTTCCATGCACGTGCCGAATCCGGTTATCGAAGTCGCTATCGAAGCGAAGAGCCGCGACGACCTCGCCAACATGTCCAAGGCGCTCAACCGCTTCACCAAGGAAGACCCGACATTCCAGGTCTATGTTGACAAGGAAAGCGGCCAGACCATCATCAAGGGCATGGGCGAACTTCACCTCGACGTCTATATCGAACGCATGAAGCGCGAATACAACGTCGTCGTCGAAAAGGGCCAACCGCAGGTTGCCTACCGCGAAACGATCACCCGCGCAGCCAAGTTCGACTACACACACAAAAAGCAGACCGGCGGTTCGGGTCAGTTCGCAAAGGTCGTCGGTGAAATGCGTCCGATGGTCGTCGAAGGCGATGCGGAGAATACGTACAAATTCGTCAACAACGTCGTCGGCGGACGCATTCCGAAGGAATTCATCCCGTCTTGCGACAAGGGATTCCAGAGCTGCATGGAAGCGGGTTCCCTCATCGGCTTCCCGGTCGTCGGCATCGAAATGGACCTCCAGGACGGTGCCTACCACGAAGTCGACTCTTCCGACATGGCGTTCCAGATCTGCGCCCGCATGGCTTTCCGCCAGGCTTTCGAAAAGGCCGGAGCACAGATTCTCGAACCGATCATGAAGGTCGAAATCAACACCCCGACCGAATTCCAGGGAAGCGTCGTCGGAAACATCTCCCAGCGTCGTGGAAACATCATGGGAACGACCGAAGAACGCGGTGAAACCATCATCGAAGCCGAAGTTCCGCTTTCCGAAATGTTCGGTTACATGACGGACCTCCGCTCCATGACTCAGGGAAAGGCTGAATTTACGATGGAATTCAAGAAGTACGCTCCGGTTCCGCGTAACATTCAGGACGACCTCATCAAGAAGTATGGCGACAAGGCGGCAAGCGCCCAGCGTTAATCCTTCTTGATAGCGGAAATTCAAAAGGCGAACCCTAACCGGGTTCGCCTTTTTGAACAGAGAAGGAGAAAGGAAAATTTGTAAAACGCGCCCCGCAAGCCCTACCCTACGGTTTGCTCCAGCATCCCTTCGCTAAACCAAGGCTGACGGGACGCGTTTCACATTCTCTAATCTACCGAAATCCAACTTGAGAAGCAAGAAAAAAGAACAGGCCCCTTATCCCAACTTGGAACATACCGACAAAAAAAGACCGCCAACGGACGGTCTAAATACTCTCGGCGGGAATCGAACCCACGACCCACTGCTTAGAAGGCAGTTGCTCTATCCAACTGAGCTACGAGAGCGTTTGCCCGCAAATATAGCTTTATTTTTTACCTTGAATGCTTTTCCTTATCCCAATTATCAAATCGGATAAAAATCCTTTTCACCAGAGAATATATGCAGCACCGATTGTTTCCGCAAGAGTAAGCAAGTAAAGTAAAAATGGACAAAATGCTCAAAAAGTTTACAAAAACAAGCGTTTTTACCATAAAAACGGCGATTTCGGGTCAATTTGTAAGGGAACGGGGTGTTTTTATGGGGGAACAGGAACGGAAAAGTCCTATTTCTTATCGTGGACCAGCGACAATAGCAGATTAAAAAGTTTCTCACCGATAAAACGATTCATTCCCCTAAGCATCGTGACACTTTGGTCAATTTCATCTGCAGTAAGCAGCTTTTTCTGATACGCAGCAATGAGAATACCTATGCTTCCGGTAATTGTCAGTTTCATGCTCTCGGCAACAACGCGACCCTTACTTTCATCGATCAGCAAAAGACTCGGTTGCTTTTCGTCCGCCAAGATAATTGCTTCGCTTTCGCCTAAGTCTAGACCCGTTGCACGCTGCAACAGGGAAACCCTATCTGCAGAAAGGTTCGAATGAACCTCTAAAAATGGACAATTCCTGAAATACTCTACTTCTTCAGGGTATTCAGTATTACGAGTCAGTTCTTCAAATACGGCGAAAGGAATATGGACGGAATTATATAGTTTGTTCAAAACATCAATCCGTCCGATTTTGAACAGAGTCAATAATGGAGTCGTGTCAGAGACGACAATCACTTGACTTCTCCGCATGCAGCTAAAGCGTTCGCAATATCGCGTTCAAGTTCCGCTTCGTCCATATCAATATACGGAATGCCCATAGAACCATACAACTGGATAAGAGACCACTTGTCCATTTCAAGGATCTCGGCGGCACGGCCATGCGAAATCGTCCCATTCTGGATATAGGGGTACAACAGCATCGCACGTTGCTTCAGCCACATATCACGCTTATTTACATAAGGTTCCATCGCAGTCGTTATTTCAATTGTAGCGGTTTGCATATTCGTACCTCACCTATAAATATACACTTTTCAAGAAAAAGACCAAATGAGAAAGGCGCCCTTTCACAAGGAAAGAGCGTTTTTTTCGAGTCTTTTTGAGATTTCCGACTACAGCCTGCTATCTTACTTGGAGTTCTAGTAAATCCTTATCCCCAGAGACGATATATGCAGCATCAATTGTTTCTGCAAGAGATAGCAGATAAAGGTCTTTCGGGTCACGAATTGGGGATTACTACCTTCATTTTGCGTATCGGACAGCGTTTACTTCCGCCATAATTTCCTCTTCGCTAAGGAGAGGTTCCTTAGGGCGAGTGGCGATAAAACGTTCGAGCATCTGCTCCTTGGTCCTTGTCCGCCATCCGAACTTTCGGATAAGTTCACTAAACAGAGACCAGTCCTTTTCGGGGACATCCAGATAAATTCCTTTTGTCGCTTGCTCCGCTAGCATATTATACCTTCGTGTTAAGACCTATGAACAATATATATTTTTCCGCAAAAGAAATGCAAGTTGCCCACGTGGAAAAGAGTCTAGAAATATGCAAAAAGACCGTAGCGGTTATGCTACGGTCTAAATTTTAGGTCTAGATTCTTCGATTACGCCTTAACCGTCGTGAAGCTGAATGCCTCTCCGTCGGCGTCGTTGGCTTCAAGGCCATCGGCGGCAGTAGCCCACTTGATAGCGACAGCCTGCGTCTCGCCGGCGATGTAAGCTTCGTTTTCGGCCACGGCCTGCTTGAATACGTCGCTTGCAGAGAACAGCGTCACTTCGATCTTATCGGTGATGGCGTAGTTCCGGTCCTTACGGCGGTTCTGGATGCGGTTCACGAGTTCGCGGGCCACACAGGCGCGGCGGAGTTCGTCCGTGATCTTCAAGTCCAGAGCCACAGTAAAGTGCTGGTTGGCTTCCACAGCCATGCCATCGGCAACGATACGGTTGAGCATCAAGCAGTCCGCACCGACTTCACCAAAGTCGAACTTGATTGTATTGCCAGCCTGGAGAGCCTTGATTTCGTCGACAGACAACGAATTCAACTTCGCAGAAATCACCTTCATGTTCTTTGCGTAATCCGGGCCCTTCGCCTTGATAGCGAGGAAGTTCGGCTTGGCGGACAACTTAACAAGTTTCGTTTCATCTTCGAGGAATTTCATCTCGCGAACGTTGAGTTCTTCGAGGATCAAATCCTTCATCGTTTCGGCAACATTCTTTTCTTCATTACCGTGAGCAACGACCGTCATGCTCGCAATCGGCATCCGGTTTTTGACATTATTTGTCGCTCGAATAACGCGTCCCATTTCCACCAATCCGCGGACCATGGCGATACGCTGCACAAGCTTTTCGTCCTTCAGAGATTCGTCCGCACTGGGGAATTCGCAGAGATGTACGCTCACCGGCGCATTCGCATCGACTTCGCGGACGAGAATCTGATAAATTTCCTCGGCGAGAAGCGGAAGGAACGGGGCGAGGATCTTGCTGAAATCGACGAGCACCTTGTACATCGTGGCGTAAGCGGCATTCTTATCCCCGTCGTTTTCCGACTTCCAGAAACGGCGACGACTGCGGCGCACATACCAGTTCGTCAGATCATCCACAGCGGACACGATTGCGGGCACCACATTGTAGAGCCTGTAGGCCTTCATCTCGACTTCCACCTTCGCGGCGAGATCCTGCAAAGTCGCAAGCATCCAGCGGTCCAGTTCATTATCGCTCTTGACTTCCTGACCCGGCTTCCACGTGAGCTGGCCCTTAGCGGCGTCAGCGTTGTGATTCGAGACAAAGAATGCGACAGCGTTCCAAAGCGGGAGCATCACCTGCTTCACGATTCCCTTCACGCCCTCTTCCGAAAAGCGCAGGTCCTCGGCCTTGAGAGCCGCCGAGTTGATGAGGAAAAGACGGATGGCGTCCGCGCCCACACGGTCGATCAGCTCGTTCGGGTCCGGATAGTTCTTTTTGCTCTTGCTCATCTTGGAACCGTCTTCCGCCAGGATGATGCCGTTCACGATGACGTTCTTGAATGCCGGCTTCTGGAACAGCGCGTTAGAAAGCACGGTCAAGGTGTAGAACCAACCACGAGTCTGGTCAAGGCCTTCGGCAATGAAATCAGCCGGGAAGCTCTTTTCCACGAGTTCCTTGTTTTCGAACGGGTAATGGCGGCTAGCATACGGCATAGAACCAGATTCGAACCAGCAGTCGAAAACTTCCGGCGTGCGGCGGTAAACCTTGCCGTTCTTTTCGATGGTAAGCTTATCGACAAAGTGCTTGTGCAAGTCATCGAGCTTTACGCCGGTGAGCTGCTGGAGTTCTTCGATAGAGCCAACAGCAATCATGTCGCCGTCATCAGAGAGCCACACCGGAATCGGCGTACCCCAGAAGCGGTTACGGGAAAGGTTCCAGTCGCGAGCGCCTTCGAGCCACTTGCCGAAGCGTCCGTTCTTGATGTGGTCCGGGACCCAGTTCACGGTCTGGTTGTTTTCGACCATCCATTCCTTCAGGGTCTTGGTCACGCCGTCCTTGTTCGTAACAGGCGCGTCGATCTTGAGGAACCAAGTCTTGAGGGCGCGGTAAATCAGAGGAACGCCGGTACGCCAGCAGTGCGGGTAGCTATGCACAATCGTGTCCTGCTTGAACACGCGGCCCTGTTCCTTGAAGTAGCGGATAATTTCCTTGTCGGCTTCCTTCGCGCCCAGACCCTTCCACATCGGGACCTTGTCGGTGAACTTGCCTTCGGTATCGAGCGGGTCGAAAAGACCGAGGTCGAGTTCTGCGCCCTTCTGGAAGTCTTCTTCACCGAAGGAAGGAGCTGTATGCACGGCGCCGGTACCGTCTTCGGTACTCACGTAGTCGGCGGGGTAAATCTTGTAGTGGCGGGACAGCTGGTCCGGCGTTACGAATGCATCGGAGATACGGGAAAGCGGTTCGTAGTCCTTGCCCACGAGTTCGGAGCCCTTGCAAGTATCGACGATGTTCGGGTTCTTGAAGTAGGCGGCGGTACGGCTTGCGGCAATCCAGTACTTCTTACCGTCAGCCTCCACCAAGTTGTAGTCCATGTCCGGGCCCACAACAATGCAGAAGTTGGAATAAAGAGTCCACGGGGTCGTCGTCCACACGAGGATGCTCGTGTCCTTGAACTTGGCCTCGTCCGTGTTGAGCGGGAAGATAAGCGTCAAAGACGGGTCCTGACGGTCCTTATAGCCCTGGTTCGTTTCGAAGTTCGAAAGCGGAGTCGCGAGAGCCGGGCTGTACGGCTGGATGCGGTAGCCCTGGTAGATGAGGCCCTTGTCGAAGCACTGCTTGAACACCCACCACACAGATTCCATGAAGTTCTTGTCCATGGTCTTGTAGCCCTTGTCGAAATCGACCCAGCGGCCCATGCGGCGCACAGTCTTCTTCCATTCGCTCGTGTACTTGAGCACCTTACCGCGGCAAGTCTCGTTGAACTTGTCGACGCCGAGCTTCTGGATTTCGGCAACGCCAGCGAGACCGAGTTCGTTCTGCACGAGAGATTCAATCGGAAGGCCGTGGCAGTCCCAACCGAAACCGCGCGGCACCTTCTTGCCCTTCATGGTCCAGTAACGCGGAACGATATCCTTGATGGTACCGGCAAGCAAGTGACCGTAGTGCGGAAGCCCCGTCGCAAACGGAGGGCCATCGTAGAATGTGTACGGTTCGGTTTCCGGACGGGAGTCCAGCGACTTCTTGAAACTTTCATCCTTATCCCAAAGGGCTAAAACTCTTTCTTCTACATCGTGAAACGTCTCGTTTTTATTCACTTCGCGAAACAAAGTCATTGTCATAACCTCTAAAAATTTTACAGGGGAAATTTAGAAAAAGGCGAGAGCCACGGCAATGCAATTTATTGATTTGACATGGCCGAGCCGCATTGAATGCGCTCTGAAAGAGCGCCAATTTAGAAAAAACTGACTAAGAATTCAAAAGGGAAAGCACGCGCTCTTCGATTTGCGGGACAACTTCGCAAGCCAAGAGTCGCGGGAGACTGTTTACAGGCTCCCATGACCGAGGCGAAAAAGTTGGCGATTGCGCATCGTCTCTTCTTTCTTTACTTCACGAAACATAGCATATCCTTTAGCTTAAGGATAGTAATTAACGTTAATCTACGTTAAACATTTTAATCGGCAGCACATGCCTTTGCTTTGCCCTCAGCACCTCAAGTACGACCGTACTTTCACCGCCCTGAGGAACACTTGTCTTTATCGTCACCTTCTTGAGGGTTCCCGGCAGCGGGCAGGAATTATCGCAATATTCAAACTCACTTACAGCATTCGCCCCATTTACGACTACATTCATCTTTACCACACGTTTCTTCTTTTGGGAATAATACAATGTTGGTTTTGAAGGATCCTTGGGAGTAATCTTCCAAAGGTTCCCTTCGGCGACGGGATTGTTGTAGTCTTCGGGTGACCCCATCTGCTTGTTCACATCGGCAGGATTCTGGGCAGGCATATTCTGTGCGGGAAGTTTTTTCCCGGTCTTCAAGTCCGTCACCTTCATCCGGCCATTGTTCTGCACCATTTCCATCTGCATCATGCTGGACTGGATGGTTGCAATGGACTTGTTTTCTCCCGCGGTAAGCAAGGCCATGTTCACCACCTGAGGAGCCATGTTGGGGAGCGTCACCGTAGTACGCATCTGCATCTCGCAGGTATCCGGGAAGGCGGACTTCCTTTGATTTTCAAACACGGTCTGAAGACTCAGCGCATGCGCCTGAATGGCGACAAACGAAATAGCGGCGAAAACTTTAATCACATCGTTCATCATTCTGTCCTTACAGCAAAGAAAGCTTCTTTGTCGATTTAATAGTTCCATTAACCTTGAGCATCAAGTAAGTCCTGTTCATGTCGATGCCGTTCCAATCAACTCGTACAAACTGTTCACCCGGAGCAAGGGTCCCGTTAAAGATAGATTTTACGGGTTGTCCCAAGGCAGTCACCAGGCTCAGTTCCACATAGGACCAGTTGTCCATCGTGATAACAAGTCCTTCAGGCGTACGGATCACAGGAATGGAACCCGGCGCATGGTAGCCGAAGTCAACATTATAAACGGAATCAGAACCGATTTCGTCTGTAGCGGGCAATGTCCAAATAGGCTCATCGCCATAGAGCATGTACCCCGTGGAGTCGAACACGCAAATGCGGCGAGTTTCGCGCACAGACGTTCCCAGGCTGTCGTGGCTCGGGTCATCGTTTGCATTCCACATCGCAGGCCAGCCAGGCAAATGCAAAGCGAACTTCACCGGATTCTGCCACGTATTGCCAGCGGCAAGCGACGAGTCGCAATGGACTGTCACCTGCCAGCGACCGGAACCGAGGCTTTCCATCGAGGCCGATGCACATTCAGACTTGTCGTCAAGTTCATAATCCGGCGCAAGGCCTTCCTCCACGAAGAAGTAGTAACGCACGTCGAAGTTCTTCAACGAGACATTGCCCGTATTTTCCACATTGAAGTAAATCTCGCTTGCCAGCTTGTCGCCACGCATGTCAGACGCAAGCACGCGGACCTTGGTCTCGAGCGATACGGGATCTTCCATCTCGGCGCAGGAACCGCCAATCAGGTTGTTGTCCTTATCCAGGACGACAACGCCCGCATCCTCGTAGAACCCGTCGACATCCGCAACCAATCCGGAATTCGGATCCACGAAGGACGGGTCGTCGGAAGCATCCCACGGCACATTGCCGGAATTATAGAGACCGAAATGCGGTCCGTCGCCACCGAACACTGTTCCGGCAACCGGAATCGTTTCGGCAAACGACCATTCCACGTAACCCGTATTGGCACTCTCGGAATGCACTGCAGGGAATGTTGGTCCGTAGTTCGGCCAATAGCGTTCGACTCCGGCAGTCGCAGCATTCTCGCCACGGAAATAGTAGCGGACAGAGAACCCATTCACGGGCTCATTGGATACGTTACGCAGGCGAATGCGCGGACGGAGCGTAGAGGTTTCCGGATATCCCTCGTAGCGCAAGTACGACTTAACCTTGCGAGCCGTATCGGCAGGCACAAATCCGGCAACCTTGTCAGAGGTGCTTACACCCCAGGCAATCATCGAGGACGGAATATTGGCGGTCGTGAGAGCCGCTCCGCCAATCTGGACCCCGGCAGGAACCTTCAGTGTCAACGTATGTGCACCCGCCGCGAGATGGACGGACACGCCAGAAACAGTCACCGCGCGCCAGGTATTGGATACAGATGCCATTCCTGCCAGCAAACTTGATTCGCCGACATAGACCGGCTTATCGCCTGCAATAACGGACCTTGCATACAGTACGACATTGTAGTCCGCAGCATTTTCGACGATTGCGGACATCGTGAGTGTCGCCGAATCACTCGATGCAAGATACTTGTTGCCAGCTACGGAGCAGGAGAACTCGTTCGAGAATCCGCTCACGGCATCCATGTCCTTCACGGCGACGACGATGACATCGGAAACCTCGCCGGCATCGGTTACGGGCTTCGAAAGTTCCTCGACCTCTGCAGCAGTCAACGCACGCGAGTACATGCGGATATCAGCGATGTTCCCGATATAAGACGGATCACTGCCAGCCATTCCCATAGAGAACGTACCTTCCATTTCCCGTTCCAAAGAAATCCCGGAATCCCGGACTTTCTTCAGTTCACCGTCGACATAGAACTTGACATGGGCCGAATCAACTGTCACGACGACATGCGCCCAGGACTTCTCGCTAATCGGGAGCAGTTCCGATTCCCAGGAATGCAAGCCCTCGACCAGTTTCAGCACGCCTCCGCGCTGCATGAGTTCAATACCCAGGCCTCCCACTCCCGTAAACCCGAGAATCCGACGCCATGCACTGTATCCAGCCCCACGCTTGACACGGGCTTCGAACGAGTACGAAGGAGTACTTCCGAAATCGACGATTCCCTCACCCCTGGCATAGTCCGTAGCCTTGCTGAAGTAAAGACCGATATCGCTTCCCCACGGGTTGTTCATCTTTTTGAACAAATCGAGGTCATGCCCTGTTCCCAACAACTCATGCACAAGGCGACCACCACCTTCACGCGCCGGGTACCACAGGGCAAGTTCCGTCGGATACGGGAACAACCTTTCGGATGCAAAACGCTCATCCGCGTGGTTATGACCGTAGTCTTCTACACGCATTTCCATGGAGAGGCGGCAACCGGTACATTCGGCAAGCTGCTTTCGGGTAAGGCGAACGCTTGCGGACACATGACCGGCAGAATCAGGCACCACATTCGTGACACGCAACGTGTCGCCACCGAACACCGGCGTTAAAATCACACGGGCAACACCCGACTCGGAGTCATACACATCCGCAGTCGCCGTAAAGATTCGGTCAAGGACCTCGGAAGAATCCTGCACGGAGAAGTTCCTGATGGCAGGACGTGCAGAATCCGTATAGACTCGTGGCCCCGCCATCTGCATGTCCATGCCGAGAGCGGAAACGCCCACATACCGGGATTCATAGACACCGGTAGAAATCTTGCCCGGGCCGGATGCACCGGAAGTCCTGGAACCGTCATAGACTATCGTATCGGGAATCTCGCCGCGGATTTCGGCTATGACTTTTCCTTCGCGATAGAGCGACACCAAGCCATAACCCGGATGCGTACAGCTGGCCCCGTATGCCATGTAGCCGTTGTCGAGACCGAGCCACAGCGAATCTGGCGGAACGGAGCAGGCAAACTGCGCATTCACAGTCAAAGCACGAGCCACTGCCGGAGCTGCAGGGAGTTCTTCGGAGACTCCCGCAGAATCCGGTTCATTCAACGCAACCACGAATACGTAGCTGGTATCGATGGCGTTACCACGGGATGGCAAGGCAATTCGGGCAAAACCGTTGGAATCCGCAGTAAAAGCGAGAGTGTCTAGCGGGGTGACATCGTCACGGTTGGCCCACAGCGAATCATCATCTACGTACAGCCTAAATCTCAATATGCCGTCCACACGGACCGTGCGGTTTGCGGTCGAGGCGATTTCAGGCAGGACCGTCACGCTGAAATTCGGCGTTTCTGCAATGCCGGAAGCCATCGCCGTAAACACGGAGAACGTACGCGTCTCGGCGGAAATCAGCAGGTAGGCCCAAGTACTGTCATTCCCCGCGCAATCCGTTTTTGTCATTTTACTACTTTCATCGCATTTTAAAGTGTCAGTTCCATCCATGACGGCGCTTCCGTCTGCATTCAGGAACCCATAGAGAGCGTTTTCGAGCGGAACAAATCTCTTGCCCGTGAAATCTACCTTGTACAGCCTTACCGTCTGCGGAGTTGCACGCATGGCAACCATCTCCTTGCGGCTTATCTTCATCTGTATACGCGGGAGAGCGGAAGTGTCGGCAAACGTCATTGACGGAAGAACTTCCACAATCGGGCCCTTGAGAGCAAGATTGTTGAACACTTCGAACGAGTAGTCCTTCGCATCGACCGTACGGACGGTGATGTCCTTATTTTCGGTCAAGGAATTCTTCGGGAACGTGACAGAAGCATCTTCAAGCGGAGACATTACAGTCCTTGACAAACCGGTACCAACTGAGCCACCGACAATCATATCAAATGTGCTATAGCAGTATGCATTGTCGCTTTGCTTATCACCCCAGGTTAGCAGAAACTGCGTATTTCCTTGCAACCTGTTCACGTTGAACCACCCAAGTCTATAGTTTCCCGATTTCAAGGGTTTTATGCCATCTTTCCAAACGGAATCCAGCAACGTGTCCGGTACCGAATAGAACGTATTCCCGTTCAGATATGAAAGGTGGTACACCCTACCCTCGCTCAAGTACGCCCGCAGTTCAACAAACTCGGGAATACGCCTGTCCCCAACATTATTCTTATATTGCACAAAAACATCCGAGGTCGATGGAAAGCTCCCTGCAGTTTCAAAGTGCGAATGTTCCGAGGAATTAATGAACGACAAGCGGGCCGAATCAACAACAACTTCCTTTTGCCACAAGCCAGGATTGTACAGCTTATCCAATTCAACTCTAATGGGGCTCGTACGCTCAGGAATATCCAATTTCCGTTCCGTACGACGAAAATCCACATGACCATTCCATTTTTGAGCGTTTACATATAGGGTATCATTTGATTTGCCATATAGCATGGAGTCCAAGTCATCAAGGGTATAATTCAGGGAATAATTCAAGCCGGCTTCACCATAAGAGCCCGTCCCAAGGGTAGAATAAAAACGGTGGGTGGCATCATCGTATTTATCAGAGTTGAGGACAACATTTATCCGCCTCTGGTTATTTACCTCAAGTATCGAATCCGTCAACCCCAATGCCTTTATGGAATTCAACTTTAAATCCACTGTATTTTTTATCAGATTTTTTTCACCTGAAGCCATATTCGAAAGATTCTTGAAGAACTCTCCATTGGAGAATTTTTCTTTCCACAAAGTATCTTCGTAGTCATTTACAAAATAGTGTATCCTGGATGCTGCTGCATAATATTTAAGGGTATCGTTACTCTCAGGAACTTTGTCGCGTTCTAGAGGGAAATCAATCCAACGCCCGCTGGAGTCCTTAAAAAACTTATCAGTTTCGGCAACGACTTTGTTTAAGCTGACATAAAAATCCATATCGCCATGCTTGAGCATCGGGGTCATCAATGAATCTGGATCGCTAGGCAAGCTTGTCAGGCTCGTATCGTACACAGTTCCATCCATGTTTCTCGCAATCACATCCGTAACAAAATGCGATTTGATATCCTTGCCATAAAATTTTATGGTAAAATGGGAAGGACTTTCATAACCGGGAATTTCGCCAGGGAAAAGGAATGTATTTGTAGCGACATCCATCTGTGAGGCCTTAAAAAACGGCAAGTGCTGAGTTTCGAAGGCCGTCACTCGCCCATATTTTTTGTCGAGCGACCATTTTGAACCATCGAAAAAAGTATTACGCCGCAACGAGTCCTTCAATTTCGCCTCGTTTTCTATGGCTGGCAGGTAACCCGATGTATCACCGTAAATAGTCTTATTTGTTGCATCAAAGCGGATTGTACGATTCACTAAATTGTCATAGCCAAAGCCTGCGGTCCAGTAAAAATCGGGTATTCCTAAATGAATGGTGAATGCAATTTTTTCAAAGCCCCTGTCGTTATTATAGCATGATCCTCCGTTTCGAACCTGTCCAAGCTCATAATAAAAATATGTTTTATGAACAGGGCATCGTTCGAGTTTTATTTCCTGCCAGTCCCAGATTGTAATCCTGTGCGTGCTATAACCTCCATAAGTTTGAGTCACCTTGCATTCTATTGTTTGCGGAATCATTTTCACCATGAACAAATTTTTTTCTGGATTGTAGGCTTTATTGTCATAAGCACAATCATGCGTCGAGTCAGCGACGCAGCCAACGTTCACCGTATCTAGCCAGGCACCCCAATGTGCCGTCGTATCATTCCTATGATCTCTTTCCGGCATCGGCATATCATGCGAAAAAAAGGCCAAGGCATTACCTATGTTTCCAACCAAAGACGCCTCGGATGAATCCTTCATATATGCAGGGAATGCATAAATATTCAGTATAGATTTTTCGTGAATCGAAAAAGCTCTCCCATTTCCTACAGTATCAACATTGTCATAAAACTGGATTGTATCCAAATCCGTTTTACCCTTATAAAAACGGATGAACTTTTTTCTATATGTATGATGCGATTCGCCATCATATGTCGGTTTTCCAGAGTCGCATCCGTTCTTATCCAGTTTTTCATCCAAGTCAACCAATATCACCAAGTCCAGCGTATCTCTCTGTCTCAAAATTCCGAGACTGAATCTTTCCGCATCAAATCCCAAGGGTTTCTGTTTACCCGACGCAACAGCCTTCACCGTAAGCGAATCCTTTAAGCTGTCCGGCAGGTACCATCCGCTTAAATCCGTCTGCAGCAAATAGTCGGCCACAGGTTCATATCGATATTTGCCACCGGAAGACGCATCCTTCTTCGCCTCCGAAACATAGATGCTGGGACTGGCAGCATTCTTCGGATCTTCGGGAGTCATCTTGAGCATTGATTCGGCGTACTTCACATTGAACGTCGTCTCGGCAGAATCTGTTTGCACTGTATCGCCCCCAACAAAAGATTTCGCCTTAAGTACAATCGCATATGCGCCACCCGCTGTTTCCGGAGTATCGAAGGCATTTTTGCCGGACCATCTGATACTGTACACGGAATCACTTGCAAAGGCCCTATGCGACGAGCTATCCAGCAGCCGAGTCACAACGGAACCGTTCGGAGCCAATATGTACATCCAAACGCAAGCGTCCCGGTTCTTGATGCCGTAGCGGATTTCCATGGAATCAAGGCGGAACGCCACGGAATCCTCGTTGTCTATATCCTTGTTCAAAATGTAAAAGTCGGGAATGGAATTCGGCAGAACGACCTTGAGTGCAGGCAGCTTCACATCCAATTCCTTTGTTTCCACATGCACATGCGGAGATTTCGTCGTATTTTCAGTCACTTCGGCAACAAGCTTTACCCGCCCCTCAGCCGGGAAAGCACCTGTTTCCGCAACACCATCCCACACGAAGTCAAGGCCATAGCCCTGCGGATTCGCGGTCCATCCGGTCGTAAGCGGAGACATGTAGCGCTCTTCCAGGCCATTAATCCAATAAAATCCGCCCTGCAAACTGTTTCCAAAATAGACAGGAATGTTCGCTTTGGTTGTATCAACGCTGTAAGCCCCGTTTAAGGCGACACGGAATGCCCCCTGAGCGTCAAGGACAATATGCCCCGATGGCAAGGAAAGTTTCATCACGCTGTCCGTATGCGCGGGCGGAATCCATTCGGGATAATCTTCCAGATAAGACTTGGCAATATCGGCAGAAATAAAATCGAATGGCGTCACGCCGACTTCACAGCCCGATTCCATATTCTTGCCTCCGGGCGCAGCACAGGCTTGCCCCATTTTCTTGGAATCGTACATCACCTGCAATCCCAACGTATCGCCGATATTTTTCCAACGAAGGTGATATGTCCCGGCCGCATCTTGGTAGAACCACACGCCCGAAGTTATTGCGTCAACAAGCGAATCTGAAGGAACTCCGTAGTAGGGATTTCGCCAGACCTTCTGGGCAGACCAGTCCTTCAAACCGACTCCCTTCTCGTCTTCTGCATATACGCGAAATAGGTAGTCGCTGTTAAAATCTCCTTCAAGTCGGAGCGAAACGGAAATTGAATCCTCTCCGGCAGTAAAAGACTGTTTTGAAACATCAAACACAATTGCCGGACGTGAATCGAGCGTTCCTTCATCGGGACTTTTAACGACGAGCGAAGACTCACCCGTCTTCCAGTCGCCACAAGTCAAACAAGACGCTACGGCGAGTTCTATACACACGCTGTCTTCATCACCAAAGCCTTCGTTTTTCAGATAGCCAAGTACCCCCTCGGAGCTCTGTGAGACCCGCGAATAATTGTGCAGTGAATCGGCCTGTTGCCGGTTTGCCGCAATCACATCAATCTTGTCATCAAGCCAATCCGTATCACCACACTTTTTGTAACGGAGCCTATATACGGCAGTCAAGGAGTCACTCGACGAAAGAGGTGGTGCAACACCCACAATCGGGACAAGACGTTCTGACGATTCTGTTTCATCTGCAATCGGATAAACGATATTTGGAGAACGGAAGCCTAGATGGAACAAGTCTGTACGCACCGAGGCATTGCCAGCAGCATCGATACAGGCGACTTCGAGATAGCGTTTTCCCTTTTCAGTACCGACGGCGGCGCTGTCCAGCGTAAACACAACAGAATCCGCCTTAATCAATGCGTTCCGAGAATCGTGCAGGACAGGTTTCCACTTGCGGTCGGCATCTCCACCCGACACGCGGTAATGACAATACATTCCAGTGCGGTTGGAATCGACATCGTAGGCCTGGTCCACCTTTATCGTTGCCGAAAAATCCCTGTTACCGTCAGGGTAAACCAGGCGGCGGCTCACGAGGCTCACAATATTCGGGGCGGTACGGTCAATGCGGACAAGTTTAGTGGCGGCAGAGTCCGACTTGTTCCCGGCACGGTCGCGAACCGTCGCGCGAATCCTGTAGATCCCGTCGGCAAGGTGAAGGCCAGCCGCTTCCTTCCACGATGCCTTAACAGAGGTCCCTGACACCCATACAGAATCCCCGGCGCGGTCCACTTTCTTGGATTCACCGACATGTTCAAAATTCCATGCCACCATGACAACGGAAGAATCCTGGCCCGACGTAGGTTCAGTTACTTTATATGACAGTTCGAGCAGGCCGTCTTCCGAGACATATACATAGCGAGCATCACGGGTAGGGTGCGACAAGGAGTCATACTGGTTAGAGGCAAATACTCCCGTTGCATTGGACATTCCAACGGCGTCAACCACATACGCACTTTTCGGCACGATATCGCTTATCACCGGGGCGGTTCTGTCGATACGGAACATCGCGTAGACTGTCGTATCGTTCAAACGGGCCGATGAATCACGGACTAGTTTCCAGTCCGCATCCGTCAGACTATTCGGGCTATCCATAATCCTGCCGATCAAAGCGTTTACGGAATCGTACATAAGGCGGTTTGGCACTGCATAGTCCAATGCATACGCCTTGATGCGATAAAGCCCGTCGGCTAGATTTTTACGGGTATCTACCGGGATCTTATCCCATGAAACGGCAAAATCCCTAGCGGCAACATCGTACATTGCCGGGAGGCTTATTGAGCCTGTGCAATTCGCTTCGGCGGCCGTAGCCGTGTCATTTGGAAGAGAACATCCTTTTTCCAACGTCCATCGCATGGCGCGGATGTCGGGGGTAACGGAATCGCCCCCATTCCACCTATAACGCACCACGAAGTTCGCGCTATCCGGATTGACAAAACCGTTATCCGCATACAGGCTGAATTTCGGAACTACACGGTCAATGGAGAAAAGTGCGTTATAAAATTTAGATGTATCCAGGTCACCCGTGGCGTTATTTGTCGCATATGCCCTAAACTGCCACGCATACTCGCCATCAGAAAGCGTATCCATCTGCTGATGGGATTCGAAATCCATGTCTTGTACGCCGTTCGGAGTCCCAATCATCTTTAAACGAGTGCCGTGTTCAATATCATCCCCTTTGTACACGACATCATAGGCGCTATCTACACTGAAACCCTGGTAGTTAAGGACACTGGCATAAGCCTCGAAACCCTCGATTCTATTCAAGACCACATCACGCGTCGGCCAGTTGGACTTCAGCAGGTTCTCAGTCGCCTTAAACAGATAATAGAATCGCTGGGTATTGGAAAGGCCAATCTTGTTCACCGTAGAAATCGTGACCGTGTTCTGGTTGTCTTTCTGGATAGCGAATAAATTGTCATATCCATAATCACGGGGATTAAAGTCAAATAGTCCATTCTTCTTGACCGGATGACGAACAGTCTTTTTCGGCTCGCCCCAAGGTTCGCCAGCACTACGCTGATATACCTTACAGGCT
>JBNMGX010000006.1:0-31633 GCA_050872465.1 Hallerella sp. | reverse complement strand
TTGGAACATACCGTCAAGGACAATCTTTTGCTTGTAGGGGACGCGGCGCACCATACAAATCCGCTGACGGGTGGTGGAATCGCGACGGCGATGCGCAGCGGGCTTCTTGCGGCAAATGTCGTCGGGATGGGGCTTCGCCTAGGGAACCTTTCTGCGGAGTATCTGCATCTGTACGAAAAGCTCTGCATGCAAAAATTCGGGAAAAAGCACCTGCAGATTATGAAGTTCCGCCGTTTTCTCACATCGAGAAGCCGGGAAGACCAGATTCGCCTGTATAAAATCATCAAGGCTTATCTCGACGGAGACCAGCACGCTGTGGCATTTTTAAAGATGCCGATTGAAGTTCTGAAACTCGCCGTGAACTATCTGCGGTTCCGATAATTCGAAAAATCATCGCTTGCCGTCGGGAATTTCCGAACGACGCTTCTCCATCTTGGGCAGGAATACGGCGATAATTCCGAAAAGCGGAAGGAGCGTGCTGACCTGGAAGATGAACAGGACGCTTGTCTTGTCCGCAAGCCATCCGAAAAAGCTGCTGCCCAGTCCGCCGAGTCCGAACGAAAGCCCGTAGAAAATCCCGGCGACGATGCCCGTATGGTTCGGCAAGAGATCCGTGGCAAAGACGAGAATCGCAGGAAACGCGGACGACATGATTAATCCGATGACGATGGAGAGCGTAATAGTCCCCGTAAAGCTATCGACATAGGGAAGCGCGATGGTGAATGGCGCCGCCCCGAGAATCGAAAACCAGATGACGGGTTTTCGACCGAACCTGTCACCGATAAGCCCGCCGAGAACGGTGCCGACCGCCTGCGAGGCCAGAAAGACGAAAAGGCAGATTTGGGAAAGTCTGACCGTGAGATGGAACTTGTCGATGAGGAAAAAGGTGAAGTAGTTCGTCATGCTTGCGGAATAGAAGTTCCTGGAAAACATCAGCATGAACAGGATGAAAACGAAGAAGTGGATTTTTCGGAGGGAAACGTTTTCCGCAATTTCCCAGCCTTCCCGGATTTTCTTTGTAAAGTTTTTAAGTTCCTTGACATGCCACCAGCCGACATAAGAAAGGAGGATGGCGCATAGGACAGCGATGATTCCAAACCAGCGGACAGACTGGATGCCGTGTGGCAAAATGATGACGCCTGCGAGAAGCGGCCCGAGCGCAAAGCCCGCGTTTCCTCCGACCTGGAAGATTCCCTGGGCGAGACCTTTTCTCCCACCGGAAGCGAGCTGTGCAGCCTGCGAACCCTGCGGATGAAAAATGGACGAGCCGCAACCGAAGAGCGACACTGCGACGAGAATCATCCAGAAATTCGATGCGACGGAAAGCAGAGCGATCCCCGACAACGTAAAGAGCATCCCGACGGCAAGCTGCCAGGAATGGTGGTGCTTGTCCGCGTAGAGACCGACGAGAGGCTGGACAATGGAAGACGTGGTCTGCAGCGCAAGCGTGATAAGCCCGATTTGCGAAAAGGAAAGCCCGAAATCCGACTTGATCATCGGATAGATGGCGGGCAGCATCGACTGGATCGTATCGTTGAGAAAGTGACAGAAACTGACAATAAAAAGAACCGAAAATGTCGTCTTGACTTTTTCCATGCGCGCAAAGGTAGAAAATTCGAGGCGAGTATGGTCTAGGTCTTATGTTGATTGGATGCGGGCGATTCTAAATATCGTTTAAATAGCTCATTTAGTTTAAGTATGATTCTTTCTTCTTCAGCTTCTTTTTTGTGCAACAATTCATATTGGCTTAAAATGAAATTGCGATCTTTGGCGGAAAGTTTTTTAAAGTCGAGTACATACGCTTCGTTTAAATCTCCCGGCTCAAACTTGTTTAATCCGTTGCCGTATTCTCTTTTGTTTTGCTTTAAAATATCGTTGGCAATGGGGGTGAGCAGGTAACAGAATAAAATGTTTATCTCTTCACTGTTTGGGTTGTGTGGAAAAAAGCCGTGGAAGTTGGTTAAATTTTTAATGCTAGCCTCGTTGCGGATAACTTTAATTTTCCCTCGGCTAAAAACCGAAATCCAAATAGGCGCAATGGGTTTGTTTTCTAGGGAATACCATGGGTTTCGATGTTGTGTAAGATATGTCTTGTGGAAGCCCATTGACTCCCCATAGTTGATGTAGGCGAAGTCTGCTGCATTTTGAGATTTTGTTCCGTCAAAGAGATAGATTTTTTTATCCTGTTCTTTTAAAAATTTTAACTCTGACTTGTCAAAAATAATGCTTGTTATGTCTGGTGATTTAGTGATGCAGGGTATGCAGGCGTTTTCGCTCAACCCGAGTTTTTTGACCGAGGATTGACTAAGCGTGAAAAAATTATTGTTCCCTGTGGCGATTCCTCGTTGAACTCTTCCAATATCCGACAGTTTGATGAGATTTCGATAGCGTGTTTGAAAATCTTTTTTGAAATAGGTTAGCCATTTTTCAGAAGGGTTTAACGTTTTGTACGGCTGAAAGTCTTGAGGATTTTTTTTGATGTATGCATCAAAGTCAAATGTTGTCAAATTGTCGATGTTTGAAGAGTTGATGAAAAAGCAACCGTCCAAAGACCTGTTCTCGGCAAAAAGAATACAGGATGTCGTGATGGCATCTGGAAAAAGGCTTTCTTTCGTATCGAATTTTAAAATTCCCTTGAGCGTCCTTTTTTTTAGTAGGTATTCTTTAACAGCGATGCCATAGCCCGTGTTTAAAAATTCATAGGGGACGATATAACAACAACGGCCGTTTACTGACAATTCGTTGAGACTTTTTATAAAAAAATAGATGCATTGATTTGTATAACCGCTCAAATCCGCTTGGTATTCAAATAGAAAATCCGTTAAATATCGTCCTCGATTCGGAATTGCCTGAAATTTATTATACGGTGGATTCGCCACGATGGCGTCAAATTTTTGGGAAGGTTTCCAGGTTAAATAATCTCCTTGGATAAAATTTACGGGGTATGAATTTTCTTCTTTGAATTTTTTTGCCATTTCCTCGTCGATTTCAACAACGGAAATGTTCATTTGTGAATTAATGCGAAAAGCTGTTTTGGGAAAAATTCCAGGACCGACGGCAGGATCCAAAAAATAGCGAGGGTTGTTTTTTGTAACCCATTTTACCATCATATCGGCAATAAATGGGTCTGTAAAAAATTGACCGAATTGCTTTTGAACCGATCTTGTCATAAATCAATTCCAAAAAGTTCATTGAACGATTCCTTAAGAATTTTTGCTCGGCTTCTTTTAAATTTTACATAGAACAATAGATTTCCTCTTGCCAACTCTTTCATCTGGCTATAATGAGCTGGTATTTCTACTTGGTCTAGTATTTGTTTTTCGGTTATGGTTTGAATTTTGATAACCGTTTTGTTTTGATTTTTTACATCGCCTTCGATATAAAATTTTTCACCTTCATTCGCAGGATTGGAGATGAGTTCCAAAATCTTTTTTAAAGAAATGCCATATGCTTTGTCAAAAAATACTTGGACGTAGTAATGTGGGACATTATATTTTTTCACCCAATTATATACGACTTTTAAGTCTTCTATTTTTGGAGTGATGCTTAAGTGAAAGCGCTTGGTTTGAATGTCTTTAATTGCGCTCTTGAGGAGTTTTAGATGAGTAGCCAAATCGAATAGCGCTTTAGAACTTCTCCAGGTTGGAACTTTAAAAGAAATACAGTGGATGTTTTCTAGACTGATTCTTTTTATCGTAGAAAATAATTCTGGATCTTTTTCTTGAAGAAGTGGGGCGTACTGGAGAAGGATCGTGTTTTTTTGTTCTTGAATTGTTTGGATTAATGCATTCCTTTTTTGCTGCATCTGCGTTTCGTATTTTTCACTGACAAAAGAACTCGAACGAACTTCGATTCCGCATTTTGCTTTAGAAACCAAGAGTTCCTTTTCGCTGTTAGACAACGTTTCAAAATTTTTCCCGGAAAGGTCGCTTTTACGAAAAACGAGGATGTCCGGTTTTTTGCCAATAGTGTCTAATTCTTTTTGATATTCTCCATAAAATTTAGGAAAATTCTCGTCGCCGGCGATAATGTCGTCGGCTCGTCCGTATTTTACGGCGATGTAGTTTTGGGAGTTGTTGTTTATTGTTTCCAATAATGTCTTTTCGGCCCAATCACCTTGTTCTTTATTCGTTAAAAATTCTGAGGACACTTGTGATGGCATTCTCCCATGTTCTCGCGGAATAGAAAGATCGAGTAGTTCTGTATGCACTTGCTTTATTAATGAATCAATGATGTCTATATATGCCATATAGGAAAATTAGAAAATTTGTTTCTGTTGGATGCTGCGATGTTTTGAAAAAACGAAGATGAATGGCGTCGTTTGGTAGAATGGTTTCACGAAAACGTTTATTGCCTGTGAGGTCGCGCCTTTTGGTGCCGCAGGGATTTGTTTGTCGACTTTTCGCAGAGCTTCCTGTAATAAGCGGAGTCATCGCTTGCGCCAAAAGAGAATTTTAGCATCAAGCATAGGTTCATCACTTTTTCTTTATATATCTTTTCATCCGAGTCCCGATCTTTCACCATTTGTTCAGCGACTTTTTGGCAAACTTTTTGAATCTTGACAGTATCCGTGACTCCACGATCGTCCATTAGGTAGGTCACACATTGGGTATATTGGTTGATGGGAAAGAGGCTGTCGCCATAGTGAATCTCGTCTTCCATTTCGGCGATAATGCTTTTGCATGCCTTCGATGTAAAGAACGTATCCGCAACGCCGAAGTCGTCTAGGATGCTCATACATTCTTTAGTCAATTCCTCTTTGTTGAAATCATTAGACAAGACGATGCTTGCGCCCAGAAAAAGAAAAAGGACAAACCGTTTCAAAATTTTCCTCCTAGAAATTTTTGAAAAGCTCGGCTGTTTTCTTTTTCAAATTTTCACGCTCAATCGCATCGACGAATCTGTTCAGAGCTTCTTCAAGTTTTTGTTGCATGTCAAAGCTCTTAGTGAATGAGCAATTTCCATAATCATCGCAATTGACGTATTCCTGATTGTCCATCTGGAGGATGATTTCGTCAATCACTTCTAGTACTTCCTCGGAAATACTAGGGTCTCCGTCGTAACAGCGTACAAGGTCTTTAGCGTAAATGGCTTGTTGATGGTCATCTTCGTGCAATCGAATGTTTTCGAAAAAGTCGGGACTTTTGTCGAGATTCTTGAAAAAAATACGTAACAGAAGACGGTCGGGAATCATCTGAGTCCTTACAGTTCAAAAAGTATTGCTTGGTGCAGGCTGTGTAGGTTTTATTCGGGTCTTTGTTCCCCTTGTCGATTGCTCAACAGGTCTTTTGGAGTTCGTTATAGGGTAAAAACTTTACGCGGTCCTGTCCACTTCGCCGATATTCGCCCGGAAACGAAGGGAAGACTTCTTTGTATCTGTCGTTTGAATTTGCCATGAGTTCTCTCCTTTTTCCCGCAATCTAACCAATCGGAAAATAAAAGGCAAGGTGTAGAAAATCTACTTTCTGTTCTATGACAAAATTTGTCAAAATATGAAATTTAAATATGTTCCCCCTATGCCTATGGTATAGGGGGAACATTCTTAAATTCAGAAACCGGCCTCCTGAAGCACTCTGTAAAAATAATTTTGCACTTCGGAACGCGGTCTGATAGACTTTAAACTTTTTGCCGCATGTTTTTGACCCGAAAATTTTTGCTAGGTTTTCTTTGAAACTTTAACGTTCCACTTTTACAGGCGATAAAATGGCTCCGAAAAAAGAACAATCCAAGTCGCACTCCGACGTTCTGGAAAATACCGTCCAGGCTTTCAAGAAGGCCTTCGACGACCATATTCACCATACGCTAGCCCGTGACGAACACACGGTGACGCGTCATGAAAAGTTCCTGGCCGTGGCGTACGCTGTCCGCGACCGTCTCATCGATCGTTGGATAAAGACCCAGGAAACCTATTACGACAAGGACGTGAAGCGCGTCTATTATCTGTCGCTCGAATTTTTGATCGGGCGCACGCTCGGAAATTCCGTCCTGAACCTGGACGTGGAAAAGGCTGTGGAAGATGCCGTTTCCGAACTGGGCATGACGCTCGAAGAACTCCGCGAAGAAGAAGTCGATGCGGGCCTTGGCAACGGCGGACTCGGTCGCCTGGCGGCCTGCTTCCTCGATTCGATGGCGACGCTTGAACTCCCGGCGACTGGCATGGGAATCCGCTACGAATACGGTATGTTCAACCAGAAGATCAAGGACGGCCAGCAGGAAGAACTTCCCGACAACTGGCTCCGCCTCCCGAATCCGTGGGAAATCGCCCGTCCGGCAAATTCGATCAAGGTTCCGTTCGGCGGCTACGTCGTCACGTGGACCGATGAAAAGGGCAAGCTCCGCAACCGCTGGGAAACAAAGGATTATGTCATCGCGCTTCCCTACGATACGCCGATTCCCGGCTACCGGAACAACACGGTGAACAACCTCCGCCTTTGGAGCGCCCAGAGCGCAGACGAGTTCGGGCTCGCCTACTTCAACAACGGCGACTACCTGGCGGCTGTCCAGGACATGGAACTTTCCGAGACGATTTCGAAGGTTCTCTACCCGAACGACACGTCGGTAAACGGAAAGATTCTCCGCCTAAAGCAGCAGTACTTCCTCTGCTCGGCGTCTCTCCAGGATATCGTCCGCCGCTTCAAGAAGCTCCACGAAGGCGACTGGAAGCTTTTCCCGGAACGCGTCGCCATCCAGCTGAACGATACGCATCCGGCGATTTCGATTGCGGAACTCATGCGGATCCTTCTCGACGAGGAAAATCTCGAATGGAACGAGGCGTGGGACATTACGACCCGCACGTTCGCCTACACGAACCACACGCTCATGCCGGAAGCGCTCGAAAAGTGGCCGGTCAGCTTCTTTGAAAAGCTTTTGCCGCGCCATCTCCAAATTATTTACGAAATCAACGCCCGCTTCCTCGCAAAGGTCGCTCTCAAGTGGCCCGGCGACACGGCGCGCCTCACCCGGATGTCGCTCATCCAGGAAGGCAACGAGAAGATGATCCGCATGGCGTATCTTTCGATTGTCGGTTCTTCGTTTGTGAACGGTGTCGCAGCTCTCCACAGCGACCTGCTCAAGACGAGCCTCTTCAAGGATTTTTACGAGTTCTGGCCCGAAAAGTTCAACAACAAGACGAACGGCGTCACGCCGCGCCGCTGGGTCCGCAAGGCCGATCCGGCGATGTCCGCTCTTGTCTCCTCGAAGATAGGCGACGGCTGGGTCAAGAATTTCGACGAGATCAAGAAGCTCGAAAAATTTGCGGACGATGCGAAGTTCCGCAAGGAATTTATGGCGGTCAAGCTCGAAAACAAGAAGCGCCTCGCTGCCTACCTCAAGCGCACGCAGAATGTCGATGTGAATGTCGATACGCTGTTCGATGTGCAGGTGAAGCGCATCCACGAATACAAGCGCCAACTCTTGAATATTCTCCATGTGATTCATCTCTATCTGCAGATCAAGGATGGCAAGAAGGTTACTCCGCGGACCATCATGATCGGCGGAAAGGCGGCTCCGGGCTACTGGATGGCAAAGCAGATCATCCGTCTTGCGAATTCGGTGAGCGCGATTATCGACAGCGACCCGGCCTGCAAGGGAAAGCTCCAGATGGTGTTCCTCGAAAATTACCGCGTGAGCTTTGCCGAAAAGATTATCCCGGCAGCGGACCTTTCCGAACAGATTTCCACTGCGGGAACGGAAGCTTCCGGCACAGGCAACATGAAGTTCGCGATGAACGGTGCGCTGACCATCGGTACGCTCGACGGCGCGAACGTCGAAATGCTCGAGGTAATCGGCAAGGAAAACTTCTTCCTCTTCGGTCTCACGATCGAAGAAGTGCAGGAGCTTCTCGCCAAGGGTTACCGTCCGCGCGACTACTACGAAAAGGACGACGACCTGCGTCGCGTTCTCGACCTTGTCAACAGCGGATTCTTCAGCCCGGACCATCCAGAATCGTTCCGCCCGATCGTCGATAAGCTGCTTTCGAGCGACCCGTTCCTGCTGCTTGCGGATTTCCGTTCCTACATCGAATGCCAGGAAAAGGTCGCAAAGGCGTATGCAGACAAGGACGCCTGGGCGAAAATGGCAATTCTCAACGTGGCACGCATGGGCAAGTTCAGCTCGGACCGTACCATCCAGCAATACGCCGACGAAATTTGGCACGCAAAGGCTTGCCCGATTTCCCTCAAGTAAAAAAGAATCTCTCCTAAAGAAAGTCCCGCTTTTCGGCGGGGCTTTTTCGTTTGTAATATACTTGCAGATATACTTGGCTTTTTTCATCGTCGCAAATAACGGCTCGGGTGAAACCCAGTTATCCGGAGGGATGGGCGGAACTGTTCGGCTCGGTGAGTGAAGATTTGCTTAGCAGACGCTAAAAAAGGTCGAGCGTTTTTTGGAACCTTTTGAAATTATCGACTTTACCGATGCGATGACTCCCGTGTATGCGGAAATCAGGAGCGATTTGGAACTTGCGGGAAAGAAAATCGGAGCGAATGATTTGTTGATTGCGGCTACGGCAAAGTACCTGGGTGCTAAACTGGTTACGCACGATGTCGGTAAATTTTCCCGGGTGAAAGGTTTAAAGGTCGCGGACTGGGTAAAAACTTGACGATTAAAGCCCTAATGAATTTTTGTGAAGCTTTGGTAGTGATTTGCCGTGTAAAAGATTTGACACGATTCCGCATAAACTAAACGCTTTGTCCCGCGGTTCGCTGCGCTATAATCCACGTCGCATTCGCGGTAGGCGTTTTGAGGGAGAAGTCCTTCTCTGTTTTGGAACGCATCGCCGCCGACCATGACTCCCAAGGTTTCCCACGGGTTGAAATTCCATTTGGAAAAAGTTTTCCCGGACGCGGCGTAAAGCTCCTTGGCCTCGGCTTTGGTGCGGTAATTGGACGGCAATTTTTCGAATTTGCAGAGATAGGCTGCGACGGAATCCCTGGTCGTGTAGGAGCCGGATTCGGAAATCGCTCTCATCAAGGCTTCGGTTAGAATCTTGGAATTATTCGCGGAAGACGAACTGGAAATTTTTAAGGTAGATGTGGATGAATTTGCATCGGAAACGGATACCGTCGGCGAGGAACAGGCGACAAGGGATGCGGCAATTGCAAAGATAGAGAAGATGCGCAACATGAAAGTAATATAGTTTATCGGGATATAAGCAGGCTATTTTTTAATGGGCGGCTGCATTTTTTCAAAAAAAATTCTTAAAGCGTGGTTTTTAAGCCTTGAGCCGCGACTATACGGATAGAGATCGCTACCAAGCGGTTAAAATGGCAACAGACGACCTGTTTCGTAACTGTCTTTTGGAAATAAAGTTTTTATGCTATATTTACGGAGACATTATGATTTAGAGTAGAATCTTGTTCCTGTATTGAAAAGTCTGGTAAACTTGAAATTAGCAAGGAACAGGACGTTACTCGCACCCCTATGGGTGCGGGTCGTCTGTTGCTTATTGCTAATGGGTTTACCAGAGCCTTCAATACATAAGCCTCGCGACTTTGCACCTTTTTCTTTTATCATCGTGCAAAATTTCGGGGCTTCGGTTCAAGTTTTCTCGCAGGTCGTCTTTGACGAAAAGGAGAGAAACGGATGAAGAAAATGGCGATTGTGTTGGTTTTGCTGATGACCGCATTTTCATTTGCGGAACAATGCTATTTCCAAACAAGAAGAACAAGCTACGATTCAGGAACTTCTGTCAAGAAAATTTCTTGTCAAACCGTAAAAAACGTCATGCAAGATGTCTATTTCTACAATGAAAAGGATAATTATACACGATACTTTGGACGGCAAATAGGCAAAGAAGGAAATCTTATCGTTGAAAATGACGGCACGTTCATTATTTCAAAATTTTATTACGCATTGGGCGAATATCGATATTACGGGCAAATTATATATCGTGGCGGCAATGTCGTAAGCTGTCAAACCACCACAAGCACGGGCTATTGCGATCAAACGGAATATACGGATTTCGGATATTATTTTACCGAGTTTCTGAGTTCACCAGCTAGAAAGAGAAATCGTAAGTGAGGGTCGGAGTATGGAATTGAAACCCCAGCGCATTGATGCACAGAAGCGCTTCTGATTGTCGGGACAGCCCTTGCCAGCGCCTCGCTGTTCGCAGTGTATGTGCTCGCTTATTTCCTCTACACAAAAGGAGTCTAAAATGCATTTACTCGACGGCTGCCTCACACTGATAGTGTCAATCGTGCTGGCATTCATATTCATATTCGGCATATTCATGTGTTCAGTAATTTACTGAAAAGGAGTAAACAATGAACGACAAGCGATTCAGTAAGATTGGAAGAATCATTGACGCACTCGGCTGTGCGGTGGACGAGGCTGAAGAATCAGCCGTATCTCTCCAGCACGCCGGAAAGCCTACCGCCAAGGCAGTATGGAACGGAGCCGCTGACATACGGGACAGGCTCCGTGAGATTTCCGATGCCGTGGACTCCATATACAAGGAGTGCGAAGCGGCCTATACTGAGCACGAGGAGCAGGAAGACCTCGTGGACACGACAGTCTATGCCTCAGTCCTCAACCGCCTGCCGATGGCACACCAGGTCAGGACTGACCAGGTGAAGTTTGAGTCTCCTGTGAAATACGTTTCTGCGTATGAATTCAATAATTGAGAAAAAGGAGGAACCATGAAAATAATTCCTGTAATCATGTTTTGTGCACTCGGTGTTGTTTTCGGAGGGTCTTTTAGAGATTCAAGAGACGGAAAAGTATATAAAACTGTGAAGATCGGCAACCAAATCTGGATGGCGGAAAATTTGACTTATCTCCGCGGATATTTGCAAGGCCGAGCTTGGTATAGGAATGGTACGATGTTCTATACATGGAGTGCTGCGATGGAAGCATGTCCCGATGGTTGGCGTTTGCCAAGTGTTTCGGATTGGAAAGAACTATTCAAATTTGTAAGCGGTAGTGATAACATTTATAGCAATGGCAAAGCGACAAGAGTTTTGAAATGTAAAGAAGGGTGGGGGCTTCCCAGAGATGACGGAAATGGAACAGATGATTATGGTTTCTGCGGATCTCCCGAGGGACTTATTTTCTACAGTGATAATACTCTTATGAATGTTGGCGGAGCGGCTTATTTTTGGACAAGCAGGTCGGGCTATGCTATCATTTTTCCTATGGCGAGCAGCTATGGTGGAGTTGAGCCTTTTTCCGAAGATTATGGATTTTCCGTCCGTTGCATAAGGGATTATTGATGAACCGGAGCATTCTCTTTTGGCTTGTTTCCGTTTCTTTCGCGATGGCAGAAAATCCTATGTGTGAAAACACGGAGGAACTTTTTATTCACAATACGGGCTGCTACTCTTTCGGGGGCGAATTTGTCTTTGTAAGCAATGCTTGGCCCACGTATGATAACGGCGATAAGAAGCCGGAAGACGGCCACACTTGTTTTAATGAATATCGCATTCCAAAAAACGCCAAAGGGAAAAAGATTGTTCGGAAAGGAATTGTCTATGGCGAATTTCCATTGGAACAGTATTGCTGCAACCATCAGGTATTTCGAACAAACGAAACAAAATATGGAAATGAAGAGGATGGCTATATAGAATTTTCATATGCTGGAAAATTTGGCGTTTTCTATTCGGAATGCGAATATCATGGAGTTGATAAGGTGAGAACGCTATTCTGGGAAACGGAATGGCAAAAACCGATGGACGAAGTGGATTTCTTGAATTTAACAACCAATGCGGAAAATATTTTTGGCTCTCAAGAAAATGCGATGATGAAGATGGCGACGTTGGCTGCTATTGCAAAAAATGATGTAATCCCTTTCAAAATTTACAGGAAAAACAAAACCGTCAAATACATCGGAAGTCCAAACTTGGGCTTTTGCATGAGCAAAAATGGAAAGCGGGCGTTGGATTTTGCCAAAGGCCCTGAGGCGTGCAAATGAAATGTGGAATATTTGACATCTATACCCGCTATTGGTATTTTTCAAATCCCTTGAAATCGGATTGCCCCGCGATTGCGGAATCCAGGTCGCTCAGGGGCATCTTGAATAGGCCTTCCCAGGCGGCAGCGTAGATGGTGTCGCCAACCACATCCAAACCATATGTGGCGTCTCTGGTGACGCAGTCTTTATCGTTGCACCAGCCGAGCATCATGGCTCGCCAGCCCTTGGGAACATTTCCGTAGGACTCGCCGTAATCCCCCATATATACCTTGGGGCAATGATTCACGTTCGGTTCCTTTCCAGAAATGAAGAGGCGCTTCCCGTCGGTGACCACATTCATAATGCGGAACAGGGAGCTTCTGTATATGCTGTGGGATGTATCCCCGTAAGCCGTGACATAGGGCGGAGTAATCATGCTGTCGAGCGCGACCCAATTATTTGCACCGTCCCATTGATAGACACGGTCGTTCGTTCCGTCAACCGCAACTAGCGAACCCTTGTAGGCTACGAGATCTTCGACCTGATAGACGTCGCGATACTTGGAATTCCACATCATCTTGGGAAATTTGGGAAGCTCGGTCCAGGAAAGGGAAGTCCCGTCCAGTTTCCAGACACCGTCTCCGGTTCCCACATACAGGGAACCACCCATTTCTGCGGAAGATGTAAATTGAAGCGGCACCGTATCGTCTTTATACATATCATAGCGGATTGGAGGTGTTGGCAGGCTTAGCCAGCCGGTATCATTCTGCAAAAGGATGCTTGCTGTAACAATTTTTGTATTCAAGGTATCGGGATAGCTTCCGATACTAACAATCAGGTTTCCTTTAAATTTTTGTATTCCTATGACATAATGCCATGCCGAAACATCCTTTTTTACAACATTCAATTCTTTCCATTCTTTTTTTTCTGGATTATACACCAGAACATTTCCCGTTTTATTTGTTCCGACATAAATCCCTGTGGAATCAGCGTAAAGAGAAGTATTTCTAACATAGGCCGATGTCGGCGGTACAAGGGTGTCCCAGATGCCTGATCCGATTTTAGAAATAAAAAGCCTCGGGGCATAGGTCAAAGTCGTCCACGTATCGGATTGGTTCTCTACGGGACTTGTCCACGCATCCATCAGGACCAGCCAGTTGCCGGAATGCGTCACTTTCTGGAGACCGCCGCCCCGTTGTTTAGAAATCACGGGAGTAAAGCCCGCGCTTCGCCAGCCTACCGTGACGGGTTCGCTTTCGTGTTTCGGGTTCACGCCGGAATCGTCTGTGCAGGCAAGGAGGGCGAAGATCGTAAAAAGCAGGAACAGTCCTTTCTTCATCTTATGTCCCTCCGGGCATATTGCGGAGCTAGCAAGCTCGGTCCGTCATACGCCTCGCAAGCTTCAACGGAAGGGATTTGTCCGTATATCGCGTTCCCGTCGGAATCGACCAAGGCGATTCCGCAGACAAGCTTGTCAAACTCGCTCCAGTCGGTCAGGCGAAGACCGACATTCCCTTCCGTTACCGATTCTTTGGAATAGAGAATATGCCTGTCGAAAAACATGTCGAGTTCCCAAACGTTCCCGCCGACATTGGTCAAGGAAGGCTTGGATTCTGGAGTGTACCAGTCTTCGGGAGGCGGCTGCAAAGTTTTCCCCGCAGGGACTCTAAACCACATTTTAGCGTGGTAATTCCGAAGATTTACGCTACCCGTGTTGGAAACCGTCACCTGCGGCTTGAACATGTTCTTTTCCCATGGGGCGGAGTCTTTCCAGGAAACCGTTCCCTTGGGCGAGGCTACAACGCCGTCATCTACGCTCTTGAACATTTTGGGCTCCGCACCCCAGAGGATTTCGCCGCCCTTGCCATATACGACAATCTTTCGGTCTATTTTCGGCAATCCGACATTGTAATCCGCCGACCAGTCGTTTAAATGCCTGTAATCGGACCAGTCACCGTAATGAATTCGGATCTGCCAGCCGTCCATTCCCGGAAACACGGAACGGGCTTTCAAAACGGAATCCGAGGCGTCCAGGACGAAACGCCACTGGTCGCCTCCCAGGTTTTCAAGCGTTACCGGAATCTTCGGATAGTCGATTTCCACGACAGGACTTCGCGCCGGATCGGCTGTGAAGTAATACGCAACCTTGAATCCTTTTATATCGTTATCCGACGAATTCGCCACAAGGATTCTCGGACGGGAAGTGTTGCTTTCTTGTTCGCCTCTCGCTTCTCGATGCAGGGCGAATATCAAGGACTTGGCGAAGAACTTGTCCTTTGGCGTACTCGGAGGCGTTTGTGTCGATGGGTATGTCACATTTGCCACGCCGGCGACCACTCGCGGCAGGATTTCGTCATTTCCATTGCCGACTGAATAGGAGACGTTTTCCGCCAGCTTCGGCATCGGGTAGGTCTTCGCATACATTTTTCCCGAATAGTTGTTGAACGAGACAGAGATGTTTTGCCCCTCGCGGGAAACCGAAGGCGTTGTTGAAATCGATGCGCCGACAACGGTGTCCGCAATGGCGTTTCCGCTCCCATCGGTATAGGTGACGAAGGAACCGATATTCGGCCTATAAGTCGCCTTTAAGAAGTGCGTCCCGTCGGATACGGTTACTTCCTGCACCCCGCTTTCCGTGAACATCGGGGCTATGTCGAAATCCCCGGTCAAGCCCACGCTTCCCTGTTCCAGATAAATTAATCCCGCGCCCTGTTTCTGTAAAGTCCGGTCGCAGTAGAAATCGAGTGCGCACGATATGTCCAGCCCCTGTTTTGTCGAACCGTCGTTCTTGCCTTTCACGGGCATGTGCAGGACGTCTTCCCATGGAGCCAGCGCGTCGTGGAACAAGTATGGGCGAGGATCTTTAAATCCTTTTATACCGTTTGGTTCTGTTTCTGGGATAATGCCAGCATCTTGATTTATAAATTTTTGGCTGTATTCTGTTACAGCAACATCGCTTTGAGAAAACCAGCTGTCTTGAATGTTAACCAGTGCGTTCCAGAGGGTGTCATTAAACTCCACGTCGCTTATTTCGGCAACGCCCTGTTTTTTCGCCATTTCCATCGCATACGTTTTAAAATAGTCCCCTGCTGCAAAACATTCCCGGCTCTCGTCGTTTTTTGCGCAGATTTCGCTCGCTTCCTCGCCTAGAGAATAAAGAAGATCGGCGAGAAACCTCTTCGTTGACGGGGAGTACAAAGGGAGCAGGGTCACATTGGTTCCGTCCGGTCGCTTGGGATAAGCGTTCCCTAGGTCCTGCATAAATGTACCTTTTGCGTCCAGATGGGCTCCTGCCTTTCTGATTTTACGGGCTTCCTGCGAAACAGATGCCATGGTCTTGATGGTGTCTAGCGTTTTTGTCACGTTGAACGGCCCGGGGCCAACACCGTCGATATACACCTCGGGGACATATTTCCCTACATACGGTCCCTTTACGGTCAGATACACGTCCGTTGCCCAGTCTGTAGCCGCTCCGTATAGCCACCCCAATACGCTCGCTGCAGGAGTAAAAATCTGGAGGATTCCCAGTGGGTTGTCCAGGCCGATTTTCCCAATGCCATCGGTAAACGCGCCGGCCGCTTCGTAGGCGTAGTTGTACCAGTGCAGGTCCAGCTTGGCAGTAATCAAGTCGTGTATTTGGGGATTTCCGTTTTCCTGTGCATCCAGGTCGTCGATAATCGGCTTTAATCCCGAAAACTTTTTCCCTATGTCGTCTGTATTTTTCACGGCAAGTTCCGAACCGAAATGGGGGGTGTCGACAGTAATGACTTTCCCGATGTGGTTCGCCGCGTTTTGAGGTCCATTTAAATTATCTCCGTCAGTTTGCAAGCCTCGCAGCATTTCCCTGACGACAAGCCCTCCCTGGCTATGGGCTACGATGTCCACGACCAGCTCCGGTCGATTTTTCCATCCGAGCGAGTCGTCCGATCCGTAAAAATCATCCATGACATCGATTAGTTGTTGGTACAGTTTTCGTGATTGGGAATTCGATGCGTCATTCCCGTCCCACTCCAGTCCCGCTTCCCGCCATTTGTCCCCTTCCATCTTGCCGGGAGCCTGGAAGAAATAAATCCCATTACTGTTTATATGGGCTTCGGAATTGTCGAGATTCTGCATCCTGGCGATAATGTCCGGTGCCGACCCGTTTTCGTATCTTTTTACGAGCCCCTTTTGAAAGGATTCCTCCGCTTTCTTTTTGTCGCCCGAAACATCCGTTTTTGGGATGACTCCCCAGACATCGTAGCTGCTGTTCAGGCCGTGGACAAAGATGACGGGGCGAGGCAACTTTTTGCCGGGTTCGCCCTGGTAAGTCCATTCCGGGAATGCGACCCTTTGCTTCTCCCACGATTCGATCAAGGCTTCCCGATTAAAAGCGCCGTCATACCCGCTGAATTCCGAACACGATTCGTCAAACCGGCCGTTATCTTTGATGCAACGAAGCGGCTTTTCCGTCCATGCGTGCGCATGCGACTTGAACTCTTCGATTTTCTCGTCGCTCGGGTTGTAGAATTTGTTTAACTTGTGCGGATCGCTGAAAAAATAAGAATGGCCGTCATACTGCAGCTTGTTCAGGCAGGTAACGCGGTATGTTATCCGGACAATGCTCACTAGACAGTAATAATGGTAAGGATCAAACAAGTCGTCCTTTCCGTCCCAGTAATAGTCCGCCCTCTCGTCAACCCGGACGATTTCAAAATTCTGCACGTTTCTGCATCTGTTGTACGGTAGGTAGGTCTCATCATAAGGTTCCGTCCAGCGGGCTTCTTCGTCCATGTTCGCCGGAAAGTCTTTGTACTTGGAAATCGCTTTGTCGTAATCCTCTTCTGCAAAAACAGCTGAAAACAACACGAATGCGCTAAAAATAAATATTTCTTTTCTCATGGAGTAAAAAAAAAAATAGAAATGATTCGGTTGTGCGTAAAGTCCTTTTTGTTAAGGAATAAACACTGATTGTGGAAAAATATCTTTTCAATCGCTTTGCTTGGTTGAAAAAAGAGCATGATTAATCCCGCAAAACAAATACATCGGAAGCCCAACATTGGGCTTTTGCATGAGCAAAAATGGAAAGCGGGCGTTGGATTTCGCCAAAGGCCCGGAAGCATGCAAATGAAAAATGGAGCGAGGAAAGCGCAAATCTTTCAAAAAAGAGTAAAAAGAATTGCCAATTTTTTCTGCGCCAATGTATATTTGCTTTGCATCCCAATAAATCTAGAGGAGGGAAAATGAAAAAAATCGTTATCTTGGCGTTTCGTGGACCGGAAATTCCTACAGCGAAGGGAGTCTCAATAATGGCGTCGGGATTGCGACTTCCTTGATAGTCGGCTACAATGTGGGAACGAACAATGACGTACTTTTGGGCGGGCATTGGTCTTTAATCTAGGAGGCAGAATGAAATCCGGCGTTTTGATGTTCACGGTTCTCGGCGCGGTTTGCGTTACACTATTGGCTTGCCACAAAAAGATGAGCCATGTGACAACCGAAGCCGGACGAACCGGCGACATTTCCTATGAGGATATTTGCGAAACCCGGTCATCGGGATATTTTGAAGGGGCGAAAGTCAAGGCTTTCGGAGATCTTGAAATGCTTGTGTCCGGGAAATGCGGCGGAAATCGAAAGCATGGGCAGTTCAACTATTACGATGTAAATACCGGAAAAATGATTATGAAGACAAAGTTCAGCAAGGATAGGGAAATCAAGACCGATTGCGAGTCGAATCCTCCTGCCCGCCGAATCCCGCAAAAGGAATGTTTTGAACTCTATTTGAAACATCGAGTCGCCGACGGAGAAAGCTCACGCTGGTGAAAATCGGCGCGGTGATTCCGTTTGGAGCAACATCTCGGCGAGGACTTTGTAATCTAGATACTGGATGCCGTATCTGCCTTCGCTGATTTTATTCGCCAGTTCGCTTTCGTAGTAGATTGTCATCGCCTTGTCCAGTCCAATGTTCTTGATTTTTGCAAGGTACATGATGATTTTTTCTTCGAGCTGTTCCTAGTAAGCTTTTTCAAGAACCTGTTCGTCTATCATAAAGAGACCTCGTAAAACTTTTGAAAGTGCAACAGCTTGTCCAAGGCTTTTTGCGAAATAAAGGCAATCTGGTCGTAAATATCGTAAATCTTGATTTCTTCTAAAGCCCGAGCCTTATCCCAGATTCCGTTGTTGTAAAATTCAACGACTCGGTACACTTTATCGTTTGCGACTTTTCCCTTGATGATTTCAAAGGTTCGATATTTTTCGTCTCCGTTTCGGCAATCGCAGACGAAATCAATCCAGGAATTCAAATCGTTGTCGAAATCTTTGATGTCGGCTGATTCTGAATCAAATTCGTAAATGCTGACAAAGGCTTTCGGTCTATGTAAAAAATCGGCTTTTCTTTTGGCCCATCTCTCCGCCTGTTTTTTCACGGTTGTTACGTAAAATCCTTTTCCGAAATCAAGAGTTCGAAAAGAATGCAAAATGTCTGTTTTTTTACAATATCGGTTGAACCGTGGTAAACTAGCATATTTTTTCTCCGCGCTGCTTCAGGTATTCTTCGATATCGCTGATGAGATAATTTTTTCCCAGTGTGTGCAGGACATCGAAGTGGGGAACGATATACGAATCTAGGCTGCCAGAACGTTTCAGCAATCGGAACACATGGCTCGGGAGCGTTTTCCAAGCGGAAGCGAGTTCGTGGATTAGGAAAATGGAAAAGGATAGGGTTTCCTTGGTCATGGTCTGAATGTAGTAATTTGGCAAGGATTGGTTGGGGATTCCGCAGTCGCATTTCGAAAGCTCTTAGCCAAAGCGGAAAAGCTTTTTTATCTTTCCGAATACCCAAAAAAGGATTCTTGGATGCAAGATCGATTCATTGTCACAGGTACCTTTACGGACGATCCGTTTGCGATTGACATTGCGCAGTACATCGGGCTCCGCGAAGATATTTCCGATACGGTTTCGCTGAAAACCTACGCGAATTCCGAATTTTGCCCCCGCTACATGATCGACGTTTTCGACGATGAAAATATCGGCAAGCGTTTGCAGGGGAAGATTGTCCTCATCTGTTCCTCGACGACGCACGAATGGAGCCGGAACGACCTCGCGATGCGGGCGTGCATTCTCGCCCGGGCCGCCAAGGAAAACGGGGCGGAAAGCGTCGTTCTGATGGAGCCGGACCTGTTCTACAGCGCACAGGACCGCGGCGCCCATCGGGTCGGGGATTTGGAAAAGGAACGTCCGACAGCGGACTTGAAAAAGTTCGACGGACAGCCTTTTACGGCGCTTCTCTATGCGCAGCTTTTGAAGGCTTCGGGCGTGGATTCCGTGATAACCGTCCACAACCATTCGGTCAAGGTCCAGAATCTCTACGGCGAAATTTTCGGTGGGCACTTTCACAACATGATCCCGACGGAAGCGTATGCGCATTACATCAAGACGTCGAACTTCGTGCAGACCGGAAAGGACGGCGACAACCTGGTCATCGTCGCACCGGACAAGGGCGCCACTCCGTTTGTGAACGCGATGTACGATGCGCTCCAGCTTTCAAAGTGCAAGCGCGTCATCATGAGCAAGGTCCGCACGGGCGAACGCGAAGTCAGCATGACTCTCAGTCCGGATTCGGAAGTCCAGCTCGACTATCTGAAGGGCAAGGATGTGATCGTGTTTGACGATATGGTTCGCACGGGTTCGACGATTGTCCGCTGCTGCGACTACCTGAAGACCGGCGCACCGAACCGCGTCTGCTTCTGCGTGACGCACTTCAATTCCAGCCCGGAAGCCCGCGAAAAGCTGAACAGCCCGTCGATCGACGAAATCCTCACGACCAGCACTCTCCCGGATATCATGAACCGCGATTGCCAGGGACGCTTGCGCCACAAGCTCACCGTTCTGAAGCTCGCCAAGTGGATGTCCCGCTACGTGATGCGCCTCTACGGAGAAGACGACGGACGCTTCGACAAGAATTTCTACAAGGTCGATATGAGTTCAAAGAATCCGCGTTGGCCGCCTCCCCACCTTTATTGATGAAAAGGTTCCTTTCGAGGATTAAAAGGCTTCTGTCGCGGAAGCCTTTTTTTAAATTTGGGTGGGCTAACAACAAAGGAAGAATATGGCCGAAAAAGAAATTCTTGGAACGACGGTGCCGCTTGCGGCAATCGATAAGTTTGTGGGACCCGTGCAGCGGTTTTTGAGAATTGAATCGACTGCGGGAATCGGGCTTATCGTGGTGACGGCGATAGCTCTTCTGTGGGCGAATTTTTCGAACGAAACCTACACCGCATTCTGGTCGCTTCCCTTTAACTTTACGATTGGCCCGTGGAGTATCGACAAGGCGCTCGGCGGTCACGTTCCAACGCTCGGCTGGTTTGTAAACGACGCCTTGATGACGATATTCTTCTTTTCGGTCGGCCTGGAAGTCAAAGGCGAAATCGTCCAGGGCGAGCTGCACGATTTTCGGAAGGCGCTTCTCCCTGTTCTCGCTGCGGTCGGCGGAATGCTTTTTCCGGCGATCATTTACTTGGGACTTTGCCCGTCTGAAGCGCACCACGGTTGGGGAATCCCGATGGCGACGGATATCGCGTTCACGGTGGGCTGCATGGCGATTCTCGGTTCGCGAGTGCCGCACGGGCTTCGCGTGATGATTCTGACGCTTGCGATTGCGGACGATATCGGTTCCATCATCGTCGTCGCGGTCGGGTATTCGAGCGGCGTCCAATGGCTCGCTCTCGGAATCGCCGCGATCTTCCTCTTCCTCACGTGGCTTTCGTTCAAGCTGGGCATTCGGAATTTCTTCGTGCACGGCGTCCTCGCCCTGATTTCGTGGTTCTGCTTTGTGCAGAGCGGCGTCCATCCGACAATCTGCGGCGTGATCATCGGACTTCTCACCCCGGTGAACCCGATGGTTTCCAAAAGATACATGGACCGTCTGATCGTAACCGTCGGCGATGCGGTCAAGGAAAACCGCCCGATGACGAACGACCAGCGGAAGGAAGTTCTCGACATTCTGGAACGGACTTCCCGCGAAAGCGGTTCGCTCCAGGGACGCTTGAATACGCACTTGCAGCCGTGGGTGAACTTTGTGATTATGCCGCTTTTTGCCCTTTCGAACGCGGGCGTCGTAATTGAACCGGGCGCCATCAGCATGGTGACGGCTTCGGTCGCTTCGGGCCTTGTCATCGGAAAGCCGCTCGGCATCTTCCTCGTGTCGTTTGCCGCTATCAAGAGCAAGCTCTGCCGGCTTCCTTCGGGCGTGAACTGGAAAATTCTCCTCGGCGGCGGAATGCTCGCAGGCATCGGGTTTACGATGTCGCTGTTTGTCGCGGGTCTTGCGTTTGCCGACCAGGCGCATCATGAGCTTCTCGCCGGTGCGAAGGTGGGAATCCTTTCGGGGAGCTTCCTCTCCGCGGTACTCGGAATAGTCTATATGTGCATCGTTTCGAAGAAGGGTAGGGACGCTTAACGTCTCCCAAAAAACGTAAACATTTAGAAACAGGCGGCCCGGGCCGCCTTTTCTTGTCGAAAGATTTTTAAGAAAAGGGGTAAAAAATCCCATTTGGCGAAAAATCCCGTTTCAAGTGGGAAGAAAAGTCGCTTTTTAAACTTTTGTTTATGTGCATTTCGAAGCGCTTAAAACTAATTTCAATAGGGCGTTTCGAGTTTGGAACGTCCATTTGACAACCTTTTAAAAGGCTCCCTATGATAGATCTTCTCACCGTCCAGTCCAGCACTGCCTATCCGACGCTTATCACGATGACCTACACGCTCCTCCTCGCCTTTGTCTGTTCGACGGCAATAGGCTTCACCTACGAGCATACGTTCCTCGGGCTTTCCTATTCGCGGAACTTTGTGCAGGCGCTGGTGCTCAGTTCCGTGGTGGCGGCGACCGTGATGCAGGCTATCGGCGATAATGTGGGTCGCGGTCTCGGGATGCTCGGCGCGCTTTCGATCGTGCGCTTTCGGACGAGCTTCAAGGACCCGCGGGACATCATGTTCCTGTTTGCGGCTCTCGGTGCGGGAATCGGCTGCGGCGTTTTCGCCTGGGGAATCGCTGCCGGGGGGACTCTCGCGTTTTGCGTCATTGCGTTCGTGCTTTCGCGTTCGGGGCTTGGAACGAAGAATTTCTTTGACGGGATGCTCCGCTTTGCGATGCCGAACGAATCCGCTGCGCGTGAAAAGCTCGAAAAGGTGATGCGGGCGAACATCAAGACGTTCGTGCTGATAACGATGCGGGAGATTGACGGCGGCGCGCGGGTCGATGTGGCGTACCAAGTGCGGCTGCGGAAGAACCGGCCCGCGGGAGAAGTGCTCAAGGAGCTGACGACGATTTCCGGGATTTCGGACATTCACTTTATGATGCAGGACGCGACGACGGAAGTCTAGGAGGATTCGATGGGATTTTTCAAGAAGTTGGATGAACTTGCGGACTTGAATTCTTCGCGTTTCCATGCGATTGAATCGCACAAGATGCTTTTAGCGTGGATTCTCGCTGTCGTTTCGATTGTTCTTCTGGGATATTTCTTTCACGGGCAGAATGTCGTGTTTTCGGGAATCGCGGAAGCCGCCGAGACGACCATCAGTATGCCGGAAGCGGTCGAAGTGGTGAAGATTCACGTAATCCCGGGCGAAGAAGTGCATCCGGGCGATACGCTTGTGGAACTCCGCAGACCGGACCTTGCGCTCCGCATGAACGAACTGAAAAGACAGCTGGACGTGTCCGAGGGGCGCGGAAACCTGAACACGGCGGATATCGACCAGAAAGTGGCGGAAATCCAGTCCGACCTGAACATGAAACGCAACACGATTCTTCTCGAAATCGACAAGCTCTCGACGCAGTATGAACAGAACCGGGCATTATCTTCGAAGCTGAAAAGCATTGCGGGCGAAGTCAAGGCGGACAGCAACAGCGGGATTCTGTTGAGCATCCGCAACCTGAAAAAGGAATTGAAGGTCGCCGAGGCGAATGCCGCATCCCAGATAAGGCTTCTCCGCGGAAGCAAGGGATTAGCGAAAATGAGCAGCAAGACCGAAGCGGAAGCTTTGCGCCGCGAAATCGCAATGCTCGAAAAGGAACAGGCGGAACTGACGATCCTTGCGAAAGAAACGTGGATTGTGGGGGCGGTCGAAGTCCGCGACGGCGAAAAGGTTTCGAGCTTCAGCCCGATCCTCACGCTGACGCACAAGGCGGTTTCCCTTGTCCGCGGCTACATCAACGAGAAAATTTACACGAAGATTCAGGTCGGCGACGAAATCGAGGTTCTCGGCGGAAGCGGCGAACGGATGAACGGCACGGTCATCGGAATGTCAAGCCGCATTGTGCCTTTTCCGGTAAGGCTTCTCAAGATGGCGGATATGCCGCTCTACGGGCGTGAAGTGATAATTCGCATCCCGGCGGAAAACAGTCTTTTGCTCGGCGAAAAAGTTTCGATAGCTGAAAAGGTAAAAATGCCCGGAATCCTGAAAAATTCAGCGCTAGACGGGGAGGCTCGATGAAAGCTTTTATCCTGTGCGGAGCCTTGACCGCAAACCTTTTTGCAAATCCGCTTACGTGGGACGCTCTGGTTTCTTCTGCCGAAAACGATCCGGTCTTGCAGGCTTCCCAAAAGAAGATGGCGGCAATCGGGGAACGTTCGGGAACAAAGCTCTGGAACGACCTAGAACTTGAGTATTCGCTTGACGGCTTCGGTTTTCTGGAACACGACTTTGAACTGAAAATCAAGCCGAAGGCGTTTGGCGAAGGCGCGGCGTCGAAAGCCTATCTGAAAAGCCAGTCGGAATACCAGAAAATGCACATTGCGAAGGACCGCGCAGCGATTCTGTATGAACGCTATGAACATGCGCTCCGCTACGTGAAACGCTTGCAAATCCAGACGCTTCACCGCGAACTTTTGCAGGTCGCTGCCGACAGGATTGAAGTTCTCCAGGCGCTGAGCGGAACGGAGACTTTCCGTTTGCAGGACCTGGTGACCGCGCTCGAAAACCAGGCGACGCTTTCCGCGAAGATGATTGCGGATTCCAACGCGCTGAAGGATTCGAAGCTCAAGCTGCTTTCGTGGACGCCGGGGCTTGATTCCGTTGCGCTCGACACGAACTTTCTCCCGACGATTGAAGACGTCAAGGCGATAGTCGAAAACATCTCGTGGGATGCGGAAAATTTTGACGACGTGGCGATAGCAAAGGCCAAGTGGCAGCTGAGCGAAAAGCGCGCCGAGCAAGACGCCGCTTCCGACCGGAACTTTATTTCCAAGATAGGAGTGGGCTATAAGTATGTCCATGCGAAATACAAGTATAAATGGGTGACGACGGAATGCAGAGGCTCGAGCTGTACGGAAGAATGGCAACTCAAGCGTTCCGATGACGACCGCCGGACGCAGGACAAGTTTTATGCATCAATTGCCTTCAAGTTGCCGTTCTTTTCGAACGGGGCTTCCGCGGGCCTAAAGCGCCAGATCGATGTTCTCGAAGACGAGCGCGATTACCAGGCGAAGAAACGCGACATGCAGCAGAAAGTGGAACGCCACCGCGAAGAGATTATGGGGCTTATCGCGCAGCGGGAAGTGCAGGTGAAGTTCGTGGAACAGGTCGATCAGGGCGCGCTTTTCGAGGACTTCGCGAACAAGGCGGGGAACGATCCGCTGCTCCTCTTGCGCGCCCGGGAAAGCTCGCTCGAAAGCCGCCTGAAGATTGCGCAGCTGGATTCGGATATTTTTTCCGTCTATCTGGAACTTCTCTACGAAACAGGCGCTCTTGCACGGACCGACGTGACGAACCATCTCAAGGCGGGGACGGGAAGATGAGCGAAGCGCGCGGATTCAGCTTGCTGGAACGGTTTGAACTCAAGTACCACATTCCCGTTTCCCTCGCGGATGAAATCGGCGCGTTCCTCCGTCCCTACTGCGAAGAAGATTACTATTCCAAGATAACGCCCGGCGGTTTCTACTGGATTACGAACCTCTATCTGGATTCTCCGCGCTGGACTTTTTTAAGTTGGAAAAAGGCGGGTAGGCTCGACCGGTTCAACATGCGCGTCCGGGCCTACGGCGAACATCCCGAACAGGCGGGGACGTTTCATTTTGAAGTTAAGCGCAAGGTGGCGAATATCGGCTACAAGAGCCGCGGAACCATCAAGGGCGTAAATCCTTCGTTTGTGTGGAATCATCCGGAATCCGAATGGCCGTGCAAGACGGAAAAGGACAGAAAGTATATCCGGGATTTCATCGGCAAGACGTGGACTTACAATGCGGGACCGCGACTTCTCACCCAATATAAAAGGCGCGCCTGGTTCGGGCTTCGCGAAGAATATTCCCGGGTGACAATCGATACGGGAATGCGCTTCCGGGAAGAAAACGGCTTTGACTATACGGTTCGACCGGAAGAGATGAGTTCGACCGGGCTTCCGAGATTTTTCCAGCGGGACTGCAACGCGGTGCTGGAACTGAAATGCCCCGCTCTCCAAGTTCCGTTCTGGATGCTCGATTTGATTCACCGGTTCAATTTAAAGCATGGCGCATTTTCTAAGTTCGGAAATGCCGCCGCCGAATGGAAACGCATCTACGAAAAGCCGCGCGACTTCCGAGATGCCCGCTTCCCCTATCTGGCAGGAAACTTTGACGATTCCAAGGAGGTTTTCGCATGAAGAAATTTTTCCCCCTTCTCCTCTGCCCGCTTACGCTTTCGTTCTTCGCCTGTTCGGATTCGAGCAGCGGAAAGACCCGCTCCGTTTCCTATCCGGTGATGACATGCACCGAGCTGATGTATCACCCGCAGAACGGATGGCCCGAATTTGTCGAGCTGAAGCTTACGGGAAAGTCGCTTGAAAGCATGTCGGCGGTGAACATGCGCCTTGACGGTGCCGTGGAATTTACGTTTCCCGACGAGCCGCTAGCGGAAAACGAAATCATCGTGGTGACGAACGACAAGTTCCTGTTCCAGACAAAGTATCCGAATTTTTCCGGGCGACTTTTCCAGTGGGATTCGGGATTCAAGCTTTCCAATTCCGGCGACGTGCTGGAAATCAAGCTGGACGGTCCAGGGGATTTTGACGCACGCTTTGACGACAATCCTCCCTGGCCGAATCTCGCCGACGGCAACGGCAGTTCGCTTGTCTATATCGGAGGAAATTCCGCCTACGCAAGTTCCTGGGCGGCGAGCAAGACGCTGGACGGAAACCCCGGATCGGAAGATGACCCTTACTACGGGCATTCTTCGGTCCGCATCAATGAAATCATGCCTTATCACGAAGGCTCCGAATCCTGGATTGAATTTTATAACGCCGCTTCGAGCGATGCGGATATCGGCGGTTGGAAAATCGTCCGGGCGGATGCCGAAGATAGCGTCCGTTATGTTCCGGTCGGCGCGACTGTCCCGGCGAAAGGTTTCCTCGTCTTGAAAACGCTCCTTTCGGAAAGCGGAGAAGAAGTTCCGGTTTCTTTTGTGGCGCGAGGCGAGTCCGTCTATCTGCGCGAAGCGGTGAACAGAACATTGACCGGTGTTGAATCGAGCCTTGAATTTTCGGCGGTTCCGAGCGGAAAGTCGGCGGGAATCATCGCCCTTTCGGATTCCACGACGGAACAGGGAACGCTTTTCGAACCGACGCCCGGCAGTGAAAATTCCAAGGCTCTGCTCGGTCCCGTCTTTATCAGCGAAGTCTATTACAATCCCCCCGACGGCGACGTGGAATTTCTCGAAATCGTCAACAAGGGCGATTCGGCGGTTTCGCTTCGGACGAGTTTGGACGGAAAAATTTTCGGCTGGAAAATTGCGGGCATCGGGTTCGAATGGGCGGATTCGGCGACGCTCGCGCCGGGTGAAGTCGCCCTGCTCATTCCGAAAGCTTATACGGCGGCAGACGGCTACACAAGCCTTTCGATAACCGTCGATGAGTTTCGCGCCAAGTGGAATCTTGCCGCAGACATTCAAATTTTCCAGTATCCGGGAAAGCTTTCGAACCGCGGGGAAAAAATTTCCGTCGAGGAACCTTCGGCTCTCGCCAAGACGTTGAAATCGGATACGCTCCGCACATTCTATCGGGTTTCGGACGCGATTCTCTATTCCGATGACGGACTCTGGCCCAAAGAAGCGGACGGTGACGGCAATAGCTTGAACCGCGTCGATTTCGAAGTTTCCGGGCATGAACCTTCGAACTGGATTGCCGACCAGCCGACTCCGGGATTTTGACGTTCGCGTTTTGAACTGCAGACGTCTAAATTTAGGGACTAGGGATGAGAGAGGAGTCCGAGGACATTTAAGCTTTCGGGATGTGTTTAGCGGGATACGGAACGCGGCACGGAGTCATTCCCGCACTCCTTTTTATACTGTCATTCCCCGGCTTGATATGGAAGGCCTACCCGGCCCGGGGCATATCAGAGCTTAGTTAGGAGAACTTAGAGCTTAGAATAGTGGACGTCTAGGTTTAGGGAACAGGGATTAGGGAATAGTCCGCAGATGTCTAGGCTTTTGGGAAGCGTGCGTCCGATGTCATTCCCGTGCTCCGACACGGGAATCTCCTTTCTGAGATTATCGGGTCAAGCCCGATAATGACAAGTTGGCGATCTTGTCTAGCTAAAGTCCAGTAATGACAGTTAAGCGACTTATTTTGTAGCCATTCCTCCAGGATGACCGCTTGAAGGAAAAGTTCGCTAGACTTCCCCTCGTCCCGCTTCCCGTTTTATCACTGATTTCTGCTTCCTGATTCCTCAACACTCAACTATTAACTAATAACTAGCAACTATTCACTAAACTCTGACGCCCGCTTCCCGTTTAAAGCGCCAACCAAAAACATTGTAAAATTTTCTTTTCCGGTAAATTTTCCGGGCGAAAAAGCGTTTAAAGCATAGGCGTTTCCCTTAAAATAGGAGAATCCGATATGCAAGAAAAAACTCAAAATCCGTCATCGTTCAAAGTCGGGCTTTTTGTCGATGGCTTTACGCTCCGAAAGGTGAACGAGTATTACCGCGGATTGAATCCGGAATGCGCGGGCATCAACTTTCTCGGGCTCAAGAACTGGGTCGCCGTCCATGTATCGCGTTATTTTTGGCCGGGAAAATCGGTCGAGATGATGGCGCACTACTATCATCCCTACCGCAATCCGGAAGTGGATAACGATTTTCGCCATGCGGGGGTAAAGTACTTTTCGGGAGAGCTTTCGAAGGCGGGATTCAATGTCCACTTTGCCACGGTCAATTATGCGAACAGTCTTTGTCCGAATCTGGAATTGAAGGACGATGTGCTTTTGTATGCGGAATATCGGGAGTTGGATGCTCTTGTCCTAGCGAGTACGCAGGGACAGTATGCGGACATTCCGTCTAGGCTCGCTTCGATGGATATCCCGACGCTTCTTCTCGGCTGGAATTTCACCTATCGCAACCGGGAAAAAGAAGTTCATTGGCACACCGACCAGAACCTAAAACGGCAATCGACTTTTTACGTTCCCATGGAGCGCATTATGGAAAAAGCGAACACGGATGTGCTCGCTCGGAATCTGTTCCTTTCTCCCCGAACAAAAATTACAGCTTGTCGCGGAGCTTTTTCTGGTTTTCCGAGAGGAATGTCCAGGTTATCTTAGCGCCGAGGAACCAAGTGTCCCCGTTGTTGTCCGAGTCACCGAGGGTATGCCCTTCGAAATCGATTTCGTTGAATCGGACAACGCGATAGCCAGCATAGGCGCCGACGGAAATCGGGTCGAAGGAAACGCGGAATTCGACCTGCGCATTGAATGTCGGAGACAGCGTGCTGTAATAGCGGTTGCGCGCCTGCACGTAAGAGGAATCCGACACCGATTCGATAAAGTAATAGTCGGAAGCAAGATGGACATTCAAAAGATTCAGTCCGATACCTGCAGACGGAATCAGATTGATGACCGTATTCTCGCCGAAAAGTTTCCAGCCGAACATCCAGTCGATCCCGTAAGCGAACCACTTGACGTCATAGAGGCGTTCGCCGGTCGTGCTGCTATAACTAGCAGGCTTGTCCGAAACCTGGGTCGGCATGAAGTTGATGTCGAACCACGTGAGAAACTGGTGATACTGCGCACCGACTTCGATGTGGAGGCCGAGATAGTAGTCGTTGAAATGTTCGTAGCGCGAAATGTCCTTGTCGAGAACCGCACCCTTGACCGTATCGCCTTCCGCAGTGATTTTATCGACGACAAAGCCCTGGTTCTTGTTGAAGAGGAGTCTGTTCAGATAGTTGGCGTATGCGCTGCGCATTCCGCGGTAATCCGCTCCGACGGAAATAAATCCGCGGATGTCGTGCTTTTCGTAGAATCCCTCTTCGGGTTCGGCAAAGGCGGAAGCCGTTATCGCAAAAAGACTTGCGACGAAAATCAAGAGACTGGGAAAGTTTCGCTTCATAACGCTTAAAATAGCTTAAAAATCCTTTCGGTGAAAGATCCCTTGCAAAAATTTAGGCTTTTGGGGTTTGAACAGGGAACGTCTAGGTTTTCGGGGATTGCCGGGTCACGCCCGGCAATGACAGGTTAGCAAGCTTGTCGAGCTAAGCCCGATTCAGAACTTAGTTGAGAGAACTTAGAGCTTAGAACAGCGGACGTCTAGATTTAGTGGGCAGTGATCAGTGGACAGTAGTCAGAGTTGCGGACGTTAAGCTTCTGAGATACAAGAATATGGACGTCTACAAATCTAAGCACTCAGTTCTAAGTCCTGACTACAGTCCACCAATTCCTGACATCCTGTTTTCTCTTAAGACTATCCACTATTCACTAAATTCTAATCACTAACAACTACCCTGTTCCCTGAAAGCAGTCCGCTAGACAGTCAATTCCGCATTCCTAATTCCTCATCCCTGTCTCCTGATTCCTGACTTCTGTCCACTATCAACTAACCACTGACCACTAATAACTAATCCCTAATTTCCACTCCCAACATTCCTTTTCCACAGACAAATTCGTATTTTAAGGAAAATTCCTTTTCGAGAGGTCATATGAAATTACTCGCCGGATTCATCTCCCTTTGTCTGACCATTATCGCCATTGTCTATATTATCCATGCGCCGAAGGCTCCGCGCAAAGCCGTGGACGATTTCGGAATTTTGACCGTTTCGGCTGCGCAATCCAAAAGTTTTAGTCCGACGAACATTCGGTACACTCTGCGGTTTGAAAAACGCGGCGCGGAAAAAAGCGCTCTTATCGAAGCGAATCAAGCTTCAAGTGCGAAACTTGTTGAATTTACCAAGACGCTGAACATTCCGACGGACAGCGTCACCGTCAAGCAGTTCTCGCTCGAAAAGGCGTGGAAGTGGGAAAACAACAAGCGGATTCCCGACGGATTTGAAATTTCGCAGAATATCATTGTGAATCTGCCCGAACCTTCCAAGGTCTCGGAGTTTATCGAAGGCGTCGCCATGATTCAGGATTTGGAAATCATCCAATCGACTCCGGAACTTTCATCCGCAACCGAAAAGAAAAACGACGTTTATCGCTCTGCGGTGAAAGAAGCGACTGACAAAGCGAAAGCCTTGGCAGAGGCATCCGGCAAGAAGCTTGGAAAGGTGCTGGCCATTGGCGACGAAAATTCCTCGGTGAATACTTTTGAAAACGCAGTCTATTACGAAGGTGCGGTGGCGCTCGGCGGCGCACGAAAAATGTCTAGGGCTGCGGTTCCAGAACAGAAAATCGAAATCAGCGCCAGCGTGACGATGAAATTCAAGCTGAAGTAAAGCCGTCAATTTTCTAGCAGCGTTTCGTACAAAAGAAGCAACTCTTCCGGCGAAAGTTCCTCGGCGCGAACATTTGGCGAAAGGCCGGAGCGTTCTAGCGCCTTTAAAACCTTTGCCTTTTCGAAACGCGCGGATAGGGAATTTGTGATGACTTTCCGCTTTTGGGAAAATGCGCTCTGCACAAACTCGAAAAATTCCGGAGGAGCCTCGAGCGGGTCGGGCCGCGGCGAAAAGAGGACCGTTGCGCTTTGGACATTCGGTCGCGGCGTGAAATGTTCCGGACCGATTCTTCGGATAATTTTCCCGGTTGCATGGGCGCGGATCCAGACCGAAAGGCTGCCATAGCTTCTTGTGTGCGGTTCCGCACAGAAACGTTCGGCGACTTCGAGTTGGACCATGCACATAAATCCGAGCGTTTTTTTTAAAAGCGGCATGACATTTGCCACGATTCCTGTCGCAATGTTGTACGGCAAATTTCCGGCGAGCCATGGCTTTGGATTCGTCGCCAGCCATTCGTCCATCGGAAATTTCAAAACGTCTTGGTTCACAACCCGAAAATTCGAATTCCCGGAAAACTTTTCCCGGAGGATCGCGACGCATTCTTCATCGACTTCAACCGCCGTGACAGGAACTCCCCGAGCTAGCAGGTGTTCCGTGAGCGCACCGTGGCCCGGGCCGATTTCCAAAATGGAATTCTCCGATTCAAGCGGAATGTCCGATGCGATAAGGCTTGCGGTTTCCGCATCCAAAAAATTTTGCCCAAAACGGCGCCGACGATCTCTGTCCATAATCTAAAGATAGGAATTAGACTGCGGACGTCTAGGCTTTTGGGATGCGGAAATTCGAAACGAACTGTTTCCGTGCACTACCTTCCCCGGCTTGTTTTGCTGTCATTCCCGTGCTTGACAAGGGAATCCCTTTTCAGAGATTATCGGGTCAAGCCCGATAATGACATATTAAGAACCTATCCCCAAATAATATTGAAGAATCCTTCAAACAGTTCTATATTTGCGCAAAAAAAGCGAGGCGCGATATGGCGAGACACCCCTGGGAACTGTCCGACGAATTCTGGAGGCTGGTGGAGCCGCTCGTCCCCAG
>JBNMGX010000005.1:0-33416 GCA_050872465.1 Hallerella sp. | reverse complement strand
TGTCATAATACCACTGGAAAATCGTCGAATCCGCCGAAGCGCGCTTGGCAAACAGAACTTGGTGCGTTCCATCGGCGCCATTCCACAACGCCCAAGTCGAAAGCGTAAAATCGCCCACAAAAGGATTTAACGAATCCAAGGAAATATACTGCCCGGCAGAAATCGTCGTCCCGTAACCGATGAATCCAAACGTCTTGTCCGAATCCGAAGCGGCGTGAATTTGCGCATCACCATTTAAGTGAAGAGCAACAAGAGCCGAATCCGAAGGCAAGAACGCTCGAGAAAACTTTTCCACATCCCGACGGATTACATACAAATTCACATTTTCCGTCCCGGCTTCCAACGAATCCAGGCGAACCCACAAAACGCCCTGCGAAGCGCGCGGCGTCCAGTAATCCACTTCAAAATTCTGAACGGCACCGCTTTCCGAAACGACCAGAAAAGAATCCGGTTCTGCAAATGCGGAAAAATCGATTCGATTGTTGAACTTCACCGGCATCACAAAATTCCGGAGCGTCTCCGTCGGCGAACTTTCAAGCTTTACCGAAACCGCGGTCACAAGCGACGAGCCGAACGAAGCGCCAAAAGACGAATCCGCATACAGCGAAGCATCGGCAACGACAAGGATGGAATCCGTCTCCGTAAAAGTTTTCAAAAGCGGAAGCACAATTTCCGAGCGTTCGTCAACTGTATAAAAATCAAAGGATGAACGCGCTTCCGAATTTTGAACATAGACAAGCGAAATGTTGCCAGGCGGGATCGAATCAAAGGAAAAGCCTCCATCCGCATCAAGGTCTGCCGTCAAGTTCGTTCCGAGGATTCGCACCGAGCCGGAGGATTCTGACGAAATTTTTCCGGAAAGCGACTTGGCATTTCCCAGCACGACTTTCATCGAATCCTTGATTTGATTTAAAAGAACATTTTTATCCGCCATTCCGGCATACAGAATGCGCATATCGCTTTCGACATTTTCCAGGACAAAGTTTCCCGAACTGTCCGAAAACGCAACAACGGAATCCGCGATTCGAATATTTTTCCAGGAATCTTCATAAGCGACAACTCGGGCATTCGCCGCGGGCGTCACACCATCCGAAAGGAAAATTTTTCCGGCGATAGAATTTCCGATATCCGTCACGCCTCCGGCGTTCCGTTCGTCCGAACAGCCGGCAATAAGCGCACAGGCAATTACACACAAATGAATCAGCGCAAAAGAAAATTTCATTTTCCATTCTCCTTGCCCAACTTTTCGCTCATCGGATAAGCGACAATCATCATCTCGTAAATTTTTTCCACCGAAGGATCATCCGAAGCTTTCGCCATGATTTTTTGCCGAGCCTCTTCCAGAATCTTGACCGCACAGTCGTAAGACTTTTCACTCATCGCAAGCGTCGTAAAAGTCGCAAAGCGTTCGTTCGGACTTTTCGTTTCCACGGCTCCGATCGCCTGCTGCACATACTCGCGGCGAATCTGCCGCAAATCCATCGGGGACACATTTTTCGCATCGAGCATCAGCGAAGAGCTGTGGAACTTTCCTTTCGAATCTTTTTCGATGAGTTTCCAGCGAAGCATGTTGAGTACTGCCGACCGGGCTTCTTCCGTCGAAATCCTCGGCACAATCGTCCGCGCCAAATGCGTCATGTCCCCGTCAAAATTCGGATGGCAGACAAGCTCTCGCAAAATCGGATAATACCACTTGGAAAAAAAATCTTTCTGGTCGTGCGAAATGTGTACAAATTCATTTTTCGATCGAATCTGGACGATTTCGTCCCAAGCGTTTTCGCGTTCCTCGACGCACTTTGCCTGGTTGTATTCCACGAGGGCGGCAAAATATCTGGACTGGCTGTTGTTCAGTCCCATTGCCTTTGTCATCTTGGCGATGGATTTTTCCGTCAGGTTAAAGCGTCCGCGAATCACGTTGAGACAATAGGACGACGAACTGAAACCCGCCTTGGCGGCAAAAAAGCGATGCGAAAAGACCGCGCGCAGCTTTTTCTGCTCGTCAAAATAATCCTTTAAAAAACGACGGTAATCGTCGTAATCAAAAAGTTTATCTATCGCCGACATATCGATTTTAAACATAAATTTTTACACGGAAAAAGCAAAAAATTTCAACGGCAACAAGCCTCGGATGTGACAAGCTTATCACCTATCACGATAAAATTTACACAGCAAATTCCACGTTTGGCAAAAGTCCCAGCAAATTCCGTGTAAAAAGCGTTTTAAATCCAGGTCACCCGATTCCCTTTTCGTTCCAAGGGCTTTCGAAGCGGAAGCCCGTCGGAAGTTTCGGGATAGCCGACGGCAAGCGAACCATAGACGCGCTCATTTTCGGCGAGTCCGAGCGTCTGCAGATAGCGGAGGATTTCCGGGTCTTCATTCAGCCAACGGAGCTGATTGATCCAGCAGCTACCGAGATTGAGTTCGTTTGCTTCGAGCATCATGTTTTCGATGGCAATCGCCGCATCCGCCATGTTGTTGCCGTAATCCTTTTGGTTCGCGACGACGATGAGAACGGGAGCGTTGTAGCAAAAAACGTAACCGCCTTTCTGCGAACTCAAGATGGAATTTTTGATGCTCCGATACATTCCTTCCGTCACCTGCATTCCGGCAAAAGCCTTTTCCACCAGCGACACGAGCGTTTTTCGGACTTCTGCGTTTTGGATGACCAAAAAATGGTTCGTCTGGTTGTTGCCGCCGCTCGGCGCAAAACGGCCCGCTTCGACAATTTTCAAGAGCTTTTCCTTTTCCACGGAAAGAGGCTTGTAGTTGCGCGTGCTGCGCCGGGAAAAAATGCAGTCCAGGGTATTCATCGTTTTGGGAATATAGCAACTTTGTTCTGTTTCAAATATTTGCTACTATTCCCATGTTCACTTTCGATGCCGTTCCCGTATTTGCCAAAGTCATTCTTCGGGTTTCCTTTCCCATGTCATTCCCCGGCTTGCTATAATGTCATTCCCGAGCCCGTCCGCCGCGGCGGACGCAGACACGGGAATCTGTTTTCAGACAAGGGATTATCCGGTCAAGCCCGATAATGACAGTCGCGTTGCGTCATTTTCTCATACATCTCAAACAGCCGTGCCACAATTTCAGACTCTGTCGCATCTTGCGGAAATCCGTACGCCTGCAGGACGGCGCGGTCGTTTTCCTTGTGGGCTTTGCGGAGGGCGGGCGGCATAAGAGTGTCATCATAAAGGACTGCAAGATTGTCATTTGGATATTTAGAACGAATATCAAGAATAGTCTGGGCTGTTTTCTCGATTGTTTCCTTTTGTATGTCTGTTGGATTGCACCATGGAAAATTATTGTAAACAATGTTTACAGAATAACAATACCGCATTTCTAGTCTTCCGCAAACAGCACGCATCCAAGCCATATGCACAGAAGATGTTAGAACTCCGAAATGATATATAGAAGCATTTTGGCTGATTTTCACCCGATTACTGCACATAATGTCAGGAGTCATGAATCCAATAGGGACATAGTGCCTTTTTTCCGAGCTGATTTCGGGAATTACAATGTAATTCTGCGTCGGCATATTCTCGACATGAAAGCGTGTCGGCTTGTCTGCAATTTTTCTCGTTCCTGCGCTTTTGCTTGCCAGCCTGTAATCTCGCACAGCCTGAACGCGCTTGTAACATTCTTTCATGTTTTTTATTTCCGAGAGCGGACAGTCGCCGAGCCAGAGACAATAACGAAAATACCCATTTATAAACTCGTCTGCGCCAATCCATTTGTGAAAGTATTTTTTTGAATTCGGCTCTTTCTTTATGAACTTCTGCATTTCTTCTTCGTCAAAAAGATAATTTCCGTTATCAATAGGCTTATTGCCTATTCCAAATTCTGGAACATCGCACAGCGGTTTGTTTCTGCTTTCCACGAAGATGTCCGGTGCGTCCAAAAGATAGCCGTTGATGTTCTTCGCCTCGTGCCTTTCGCCTTTCTCGTCGATGATGAATTTAGCTGGTAGTGGGTAGTTATTAGTGGATAGTGAGTAGTTGTTAGTAGATTGTTCATTTCTATTCTCTCGTAACTCGCCACTATTCACTCTTAACTCATCACTATTAACTAGCAACTTCCCATCCGAAAATCCCACAATCACACAGTGAACGTGCGCTTTTTCTGTGCTATCGCTGTCCCAGCGGAAAGTCCTGTAGGCAAAGTCGATTTCTATTCCCTGAGCAAAAAGAGGCTTCCACACAATCGCGACCTGCTCGCCCTGCGTGATTGAGTTTGTGGAAACGAACGCGCATTTTGTGCTTGTGCCGCATATCAGGTCGGCGGCTTTCTTGTACCAGCAAGAGACATAGTCCGCGTTCCCGATATTTTTGACGTTTCCCCACACGGAAAGCACGTCGCTTTTCTGGCTCTCGGACATGAGGCGAGCGCCCACGAACGGCGGATTTCCCATGATGTAATCGTAAACATTTTTCTCGTTTATCTTTTTCTCGTCCTTTCCAAGATGGACATTTTCTGTCACAACCGTGAGCGTGTCATAATGCTTTCCCGGTTCGGCTACGGTCATTTTCATATCTGGGCGAATATCTTTTGGATGGACGATATTTAACCTATCCGCAAACAGGGGAAGTTCCAGCTCTTCCGCGTGCAAATACTCCCAGTCCATTTTCAGCGCGTTCCCTTCGACGATATTCGCGTTTGTTTTGAGCGGGAGAAATTCCAGATTGCGCTGGAGAATTTCCGATGTTTTTTCCATCATCTGGCTTTCGGCGATCCAGAGCGCGGTTTTTGCGACCGTCACCGCGAAGTCGTTGATTTCAATGCCGTAAAATTGTCCGATATTCACAAAGATGGAATCGTCATAGACATCGAGGACCGCTTCGCCGTCATGGCGCAGAGAGAGCGCTTCGTTTTCGAGCGTGCGCAGACTGATATAAGTTTCGGTCAGAAAATTTCCGCTGCCGCACGCCGGGTCAAGGAACTTGAGCCGCCCCAGCTTTTTCTGGAAGTTCAAAAGTTCCGCGTTGCGCGTTTTCGCAACTGCCGTCCGCTTGATTTTTTCGAGTTCCGCACGAAGATTATCGAAGAACAGCGGGTCGATTACCTTGTGGATGTTCTCGATGCTCGTGTAGTGCATTCCGCCCTTGCGACGCGTTTCCGGGTTGAGCGTACTTTCGAAGACCGCGCCAAAAATCGTCGGGGAAATTTCCGACCAGTCGAAGTCCCGGCTCGCACGGTCCAGCAGAACTTGCGCCGTCTCTTCGGTAATCGGCGGAATCGTTTCGCCCGCCTGTTCTTTGAAAAGCGAACCGTTCACATAAGGGAAATTCCGCAGTTTCGGTTCCAAAAACTTTTCGCGCGAGGCTTCGGGCGTGTCGAGCGTTTTGAAAAGATCCTTGAGCGCCATCCGCATATTTTCCGGGCGGAAACTTTTCATGTACAGGAAAAACTGTTCCTTCGCAAAGATTCCTGCGTCTTCCGCGTAAAGGCAAAACACCAACCGTACGCAGAGTACGTTCAAACTGTGCAAATCTTCCGCAGTCGGGGAACTTCCGAATTCCTTGATGAGCGCGTCGTAGATTTTCCCGACAAGTTCACCCGCCTTGATTGAAACTTCCAGTTCCCTTTTAAGCGCTTCGCTCCGAGCGTCCACCAGAAAATTCAGCCGGGGAAATTCCCGTTCCAGATTTTCGAGAAGAACTTCTTCCGGTTCGCCCTGCGGATTTTCCATATCGTAGATGAGGAAGCTCTTGAAGTTGCACGTTACGACGTAGCGCGGATGCCTTGACAGCGGAAGCTCGCTCGCATAACGCTTCGCCTGCCCGAACGGTGTGAGAAGCGTTCCGTCCGACTGCCTGATGGGCGCCCGCAAATCCTTGTCGATGGATTTCTGTTCAATGAGAACCTTCGTCGGGGCGATGTAGGCGTCGATGAAACTCGTACTCGAAAGTTTCACCTGGCTTTCAAAGCTTACGATTTCTTCGGGATGTTCCACGCCGAAGACGTCGCGCAAAAGGGAAATCCAGAATGTTTGGCTTTCGCCTTTTTCATAGCCTTTTCCCGTCCAATGTTCTACGAACTTTTTCGCTGCCAGTTTCTGCTTGGTCGAGTTCATCCGGGTTCTTCCCTCCATTAAAAATTTTTAGCCGCTATTTTTCGAGCAGCACCATCGTTTCCAAGTGCGGCGTTCCCGGAAACAAGTCGAGAGGCTGGATGTTCACAGCCTTGTAGCCCGAAAGCTTCCACTGGTTCAAGGAACGCGGGATTTCATCCGTGCCACAGAAGATGTGCAGAACGCGCTTCGGATTCCGCTTCGCAAGAGCGGCAATCACGCCAGCTTCGACACCGGAACGCGGCGGATCGAGAAGCGTCAATTCCGAACCGGAGCCTTTGGGAATGGACCTTTCCACAAAATCCCGATCAATTTTCCCGGCGAGAAATTTCGCAGGCCGTTTCAAAAAACGCGCGCTGTTCTTTGCGCATTCGATCGATGGGCCTTCCCATTCCGCGCCCCACGTCGAAGCGGCAGCGCCACCGATTCCAAACGAAAAAAGCCCGTAACCGCAATACAAATCCAGCAGAAAGTCCTTTTCCGAAGGCCTTAACAGTTTTTTTGCAAAGGCGAGCAGATTCGGGATTTGCGATTCGTTGATTTGGCTAAAGCCCGTGATGGGATATTTTAAGCGGAACGCGCCGAGGTCGAGCGACAGTTCCTTCGGGCCAAAAAGCGTTTTGAATCCGAGCGCATCTGCCGGGCGAGAAGCTTCCAGATAATAGTCGGAACGCGTCGGATCAAAATAGACGTGCGCAGAAACGACGCCCAAATTTGCCACGTTCAGATGTTCGCCCATGAGCTTGAGTTTTCGGACAACCGAAGCGTTCATTTCACCCACGTTGAAAATCACCGCGCGACGCTTGTACGAGCCGCGGACGATTACCCAGTTCAATGCCTCGGCGAGAGCCGCAAAAGCGGGCTTCTTCAAAATTTCCTCGATAAAGCGGTATATCGCCAAATGCTCTTCCGGTTCAAGCGGTTCCGTGTATCCCAGGCGTTCATCCGCCCCGAAGAAAAGCCGGAAGCGACCGTTTTCAAATCCGGCACGGCGTTTCGTCGTCGTACGGTAATTTCGCGGAAGCGGGCTTTCGACAATTTTTTCGGGAGCAGGTAAACCGTTCCGCTCACAAAAAAGCGCAAACGCCCGATTTTTAAGTTCCAATTCGTCCGAATAATCCATCACGGAAATGGCGAGCAGCGGAAGCCCGGCAAGAGCTTTCGGCATCGATTCCTGCACAGCGTTTGCAAGCGAAATCATATCGAAGTCTTCTTTTGGAGAATGCGAATCAGGCGATACGGTTCTTCCGAATCTTCATAAGGCTTCCCTTCGGCATTCAGATATTCGAGAGAAGTCCCTCCGCGCTTCAGAAAATTCATAAAACGCTTGCCGTCATCGAAGCGAACCAAAATGTAATCCGCGCTGTCCCTAAATGTTGCGGAGCTTTTCAGCGTGTCCGGTTTCGCCGAGAAAAAAATTTCTTCGATTTGCGCGTTTCCGTTTGAATCCAGTTCCATCCGAATCCGACGGGTTTCGCATTCGTCGCACGGGAGCGTTCCGATGTAAAGCCCGACAACGCCTTCCGGAATTTTTATCGGAGAAAGCTTTGGCAGATTTTTCAGGTCCGCTTCGATCTTGTCCGATTTTTTCTGTTCCTCGCTTTGCGTACAAGCGAATACGAGAAAAGCCGCGAAGAGGCAAAGGCTTTTCCATGGCGAAAATTTTAAACCGTTCATCTTATTCTCCCGAAAGGATGACGCGGATTCCGCTGATGTTTGAAGCGAAGTCCGGCATTTTCTTTTTTGATTCCCTGGCAGCGAGTTCTTTCGCGACCGATGTCCAATCGCCGCCGCAAAGCGTCGTGTCCGAAGTCCATTCCGCGACATTTCCCGCCATATCGTAAAGATTCCACGCATTCGGCAGCTTCCGGGAAACCTTCTGGTAGCTGTCGAACAGATTGTTATAGACCGCATAATCGGCAGCGACTGCGGTTCCCCAATAATAGGAGCCGGAAGTTCCCGCCCGATACGCAAATTCCCATTCGGAGCCGTTTGGCAAGCGGACCGCCTTTGCGGAAGCATCCATTTTCAAGTTCACAAGCCTGTTGCCTGCGCCGCGAGAAGCGTATGAATAGGCGGTGTCGAGTTTGAGGGCCTTGGAAAGTTCGTTGGCAAAAAGAATCGCCTCGTAAAAGGAAACGTTCGCCACAGGAAAGGAATCGCCTGTCGCTTTCGCCATTTGCTGCGGAAGCGTTCCCATCAGTTTTCGGTAATCCGACTGCATGATTTCCGTCTGGGAAATCGAAAATCCGCCGACATCGATCCAGGAGACAGAAAGCGCAAGCGATGAATCCGCAGACGAAGAAATTCCCCCACCGCTTGACGAAGAAAGCTTATCCGCCGACGTGGAACTTTTCTTGACCGCGCAATCCGGGCAGTCGATGCCACCCGTATCCGAAGTCGTCGGCGTGGAACAGGCGACAAGAAATCCGACAAGGAAAATTCCCCATCCGAAGCGAAAAATTTTATCCGCAGATTTTTTCATCGAATCACCCCGACGCGGTAGAATTTCTGTTTCTTCTTTCCGGAATCGAATTTCACGCGGAGACGCACCGTATAGACATCGCTTCCGAGCCGCGAAATGTCGAGATGGTCGAGCTGGTTTCTGCCCTTGTTCGCCCCGTCGATTTTCTTGGAAAAGACGCACAGCCCCGCGATGTCAAAGAATTCGACCGTCACCGACTTGGCGTTCATCCCGAGAGTGTAGCGGACATTCGCCGTCCCGCCTCGTACCGGATTCGGATAGACGAAAAACTCGTCGATGCTTTCGGTGGAATCCGACGCCAAAGGCTCCGCCAAGCGAGACGCGTCAAAGAATCCTGTCCGACCGTTGTCCGCGCCAGGAACATTCCAGGAGCGCGCACTTGCCGCCGTCGAAGATTTCGGAAGGCGGAAACCCGAAACCGATGAACGCTGGAACGCATAAACCTGCAAGCCCGAGAGCGAATCGATTGTCTTGGAGACGAAGAACGACATCGGCGAGACCGTTTCGCCATATTCGAACGACCCGGCGGAAAGCGGAAATTCCTTCGTGAGCTGTTTTCCATTCGACTGGAACGCCATCAGAAGCCCGCCATTCGTTCCCACGAGAATTTCGGGCAGGCTGTCGCCCGTCACATCGACGAGAAGCGGTTCCGAAAGGAAAGCGTATTCCGGCAAATTTTTCGTAATGGTCGCCGGAAAGCCCGAGATGACAACGCCCGAACGGTCCACCGCATACACGAGATTGTATCCGAAGAATACCGCATCCGGGTAGCCGTCGCCGTTTACATCGCCCACGGCAATCGGCGAAGTTTCATCATAAAAATCCACGTTTCCGTCACCGCCGCGTTTAAAGTTTCGCGGAGAAAAGACGACCGTCGCCGAATCGTTCGCACGGACCATCGCCGCATACCCGCGACTTCCGAGAAGGAACATTTCCGAACTTCCGTCGCGGTCAAAGTCCGAACACGCCACGCGGAACGTCTGCTTTCCGACAGGAACCAGCCCCTTCTGGATTTTCGGAGTGGGCAGTTTCTGCACCAGGCCGCCCGCTTCCTTGAAAAGCGCGATTTCCGCATTCATCCCGACAAGCGCGATGTTGTTCGAACCATCCGCCGGGCAGAGCGCCATATCGTGCGGAACGAAATTTTCGGGCAGGGGAAAAGCATCCCGCTTGGAAAAATCCGATGTCGGGAAGCGGTAAAGCGAGCCGCTGTCCGCGACAAAGATGTAGCCGTTTACGATCATCGGGCCCAAAGCCGCGGACGCAAGCGGAGCGAGCTTTCTTTCAAACCGAATCTGGTCGATATCCGAAAGCAGAACGGTCCGAGCGAGACCTTTTTTTTGATGCAGGCTGAAAACGGTATCGTTCGACGCGGCAAGTCCCAGAAGCTTTCCGTAGGAACTTCCCAGCCGATAGATCGGCACCTTTTCCACCGAGCCTTCCTTGGAGAGCGTTTTCTTTTCAAGAGTCGAGTCACGCTCCGAGAGAGAATCTCCCCGAGCATCCATCACCTGGAGCGTCCCGTCTTCTGCGCCAAAGACAATCAGCTTTTCACCGTTTCCGACCGACATTCCCGCCGGATAATCCAGAGCGACCGCTCCGCGCAAGGCGGCATCCAGCCCGACATTTTTCGGGAACTTCGCCCCGGAAAGCGAAAGGTCCGTCCAGGAAATCGAAACGGGAATCATCGATGCCGCAAAATTCAGAACGCTGTCGCCCATAAAGGAATTCGACGTTTTTTCCACGTGGGCGTTCTTCGCCTTTTTTGCCGAGACGGAAATGCCCGTGTAGCCGCCAGCGGTCGTCGCCGTGTTGCCGTAGCCCGAAGCCTCAATCGAAAAGACCGTATCCTTCGGTGAATTTTTTCCCTTGCGCACATGCGGAATCAAGTCCGCGCCAGAACCGTAATCGTAGGCGTCCTCGCCCAAGGAATTCTTGAACGTTTTTCCAATCGAAAGAATCCCGTCCGCTTCCGAAAGCATGATACCGAACTGGTGGTCGCGCACCGTGTCCCCTCCCCAGAAATTCGTCACACCATAGGGGAGCGCTTCGCGCAGATACCAGTCATTGACTTTCCAGACAGCGACACCGCTCGACGGAAGTCCCGCGTCAAACGACGAAACGTCAACGATAATTCCGCTTAGCTTGTTCCGGTTTTTCTTGCATTTTCCGACCGAATCGCAGAGGCTGTCTTCAAAGGCGACAAAAAGGCTATCGACCGGATAGACCTTGGTGAGAACTTCATAATCCTTGTCAGCGGCGACATCCGAAGCGGGAACATACGACACCGAGATTTTCGCCGAATCGCCTGCGGACCGCTCGCGGTTTTCAATCAAAAGATATTCGTTCGACGACAGGGGAACTTTCAGGATTTCCGTTCCCTTTCCCGAACCCGCGGCAAAAAGATCCCGGGAAAGCTTTCCCGATTTCGGCGGATAGACCGATTCCACTTTCGCCCAGCCCATATAGGCCCGCACCCACGCCGAAGGAAGCACCGGAAAAAAGCCGTTTCCCGCATTATAACCGGCAAAATCCATTACGTCAAAATATCCCAGGCGGGATATTCCCTTGACGACATCGTAAGTATTCGGCATTCCCAGTTCGCGCCCGATCTGGTTCACCAGAATTCCGTTGATTCCCCAGTTGAGACCGTCCTGCGAAGCCGTTTCGCTCATGACCATAATCGTCCGCAGCGTATCGAGCGTCGATCCCGGCAAGACCATTCCGTTTAAATCCCCGGCAACCTTTCGGGTCGTATCCGCAGAATCCAGATAGGCCCAATAATCGCGCACGACATAGACGTCCATAAAGTCGCCCGGCGTATCTGCATTTTTCGTTCCCATGCTTCCGCCGTCGAGAAGCCGGCTCGCTCCCGCGTGGATGATCATGTAGGCGCGTTTCTTGTTCGGGGATTTCGGTTGCGGCACCTTGAACGGATTGTCCAGCGTATCGCTCGGCTGGTTCGCCGCCGTCACCGCGTCCCAGACAAAGTTCATGTAGTCGCGACTCCGCGCCTCGTCAAACTCCGCCGTCTTTTCGCCTTTCCGTTTCGCAGTACGGTTGTAGTCGATGATATAATGGTCAAGCGTGTAAGGCTCTCCGCTCGGAAAAATCCGGGATACGATTACCAGGTTTCCGCCGCTCACCGACCTGTAATAAGCGTTCGCAAAGTCAAAATGCTTTTGCCAGTAAGCGGCACTCGCCCGATGCCCGCTCGGATCAAGGCTGTAATTCGCGCTCGCCGTATCGCTGTCGGAATCAAAGCGGCCCGTTCCCGTCGTCAGGGAATTATCCGGGGACTCCTGCTTGAACTGGACGCGCAGCGCAAAAATTTCAAGCGTATCGACAGCCGAAGCCGCGCCGCAAGCAACGAGCAGGGCAAAAATAAAAAGTCGTCTCATGGTCAAAAATTACAAAATCAGAGGCGGTTGAATTTTTTTGGAATGGAGAGACGCCACGTCCCATCGCTCCACGGAACATTCACCCGGACATTTTTCACCCGGATGTTCAAGACGTTTTTTTCACCCCGATAAACCCGAACTTCCGACGGCAAAATTCCGCTGTCGAATTTCGCATAGTCCAAAAATTCCAGACGCTCCGAACCTTGCCGAAGTTCCGCAGCCCGACCATCCGCATCTCGCAGGACCGTGAACGGAATCCCCAAAGCGTTCCTTCCCGACGCCTCGTGCGGCAATGAGCCACCCCAGAACAGCGAAGCGATTTGGTGGATGTCAAACAGGGGAATTCCCGCATAGCCGCCGACCAGGTAGCCTTTCCCGACAGCGAAAGATTTCTGCTGCGAAAGAAGAAGCGTCCACTCGCCGTCTTTCCACAGAAGCGATGCGACGCCGATTCCCATCGGGCCCGAAAATTCAAAGCGGTAACGTTTGAACGGAACCGCGAACAGAACGCCCGAAAGCCTGTGCGAACCTTCTGCCGAATCGATGATTTCGAGCGAAAATTTTGCCTTGAGGCTGTCCGGGACAACCACGCTTGAAGATTCCGCCGGGCCTTTCACCAGTCGCGGACCGCACCCGGCTAGACAAACGATCGAAAACGCAAGCGCCCCCCAGACAGCGAAGCGTTTTCCCTTGACGATCCTGTTTCGCAGAGAATGCATCCTGGCTCCGCCCGGTTACTCTTCTTTCTTCAAAATTTCGATCTGACGTTTCGCATTTTCGTTCTGCGGATCAATCGAAAGGACCTTTTCATAATATCCCACGGCGCGTTCCTTCAACGAAAGCGCCTGGCATATCGCAGCGAGATGCGCAAAAATCGACGTATCGCGCAAGAACATATCGGGAAACGAATCCTGCTTCGCCTCGACTTCTTCCATGAGCGCCAAGGCTTCGCGGTATTTTCCTTCGCGGTATAGCGCCCAGCCTTTGGAATCCTTGTAGGCGACTTCGTCCGGGTTCAGCGAGAGCGCCTCGTCGATCAGGGAAATCCCCCACTTGAGTTCTTCCGCGTTCCGGTTCAAATCGACAAGCGTATAGCCCAGGTGGTTCTTCGCCATCGCATCGGTCGGGAAGTTCGCAAAAATCTTTTTGAAAACAGCGATTGCGGAATCGATCTTTTCGAGCGAAAGAAGGTTTGAACCGTAAGAGAACAGCAGATTCTGCGTTTCCCCGCCGATTCGGGCCGCTTCCAGATAACGCTCGTTTGCCTTTTCGCGCAAGGCCTTCGCCGAGTCTCTTTTCTGCGCGGTCGTCGGGACCGCTTCAAGCATTTCCGCATTCATTTGCAGCAATGTTCCATATTCAAAGTGCGTATTCGCCTTGGCAATCGTCACCGTTTCGTCAAACTTTCGAAGATTTTCGAGATTTCCCGTCTCCTGGATTTTCTTGCGCGCCAGATTCACCAGGGAGTCCGATTTTAGCGATTCGTCCAAGAGTTGACAGGCTTTCGAATACTCCTTCATGCTGGCATAGCGGAAAATCAAACTGCTTTGATAAATATTCGGGTCGCGGGCGTATGCGCGTTCCAAATATTCCAGGGACTTGGCCGAATCTCCTTCATCAAGCGCCATGATGTTCAATATGTTAAAGGCGGATGCAGCATACCGATCCGTCTCGGTAAGCCGTTCCAAGTGAATTTTCGCCTGGTCCTTCTTGCCGAACATAGCTTCCATCAGCGCGAGCTTCATCAGCACATAGCCCAGGTTCGGATTTCGCCTGTAAATCGCCCGCAGCGTATCCATCGCAACCGTATCCTGCCCGAGACCGACATAGGCCGTCGTCAAGAAAGCGACGGAAAGCGAATCGTCGGTAAAGGCGGAATCCGCCCGAAACTCTTCCGTCGAGTGAAGCGCCTCTTCAAAACGCTTCATGCCAAAAAGGAGACGGATTTGGTTTTCCAGAAAAGCCCGATCCCCGCGGACTTCATAGACCGCGCCAAAAAGATCCGCCATCGCCGAGTCGTTCTTCGTTTCCGCCAAGAGGGAAATTTGCCGTTCGAGCATCGCCTGCGGGTAGCCGATTTGCGGCAAGAGAAGCCCATAGACGCGAATCAGCTCCTTCGTATCGCGGGAAATTTCGAGCAGCAGGGAATATTCGTAAGCGGCGTGAAGGTTCTGTTCGCTCGCCTCCACCGCCTTTCTGTAATAAAGGAGCGCACTGTCAAGATTCGACATTTCGCTGTAAATCCGACCGAGAAGCGCATATTGTCCGCTGGTCCGCTTGCCCTTCAGAGACTTTGCCCTATTCGCGAGCTTCACCGCCTCTTCGGAAGTCCCGGCTCCACGGCGCACCATCAATTCCAGGACGGAAAACGCAAGATAGCGATTTTCCGGATCCGCCTCGTAGGCGTGCCGCATGAACTCTTCCGCCATACCGAATTCCCCTTGCCGTTCGAGCGCGAGCGCCCGCAAGAAGGAGCCGTGGGCAATTTCAAGCCGAAGCAGCCGTGCGCTGTCGATTTTCACCGGTTCCGATTTTTTGGAAGCAACGGTTTCGACATTTTCTATCGGATTTTCCGGTTGGGCAAGCTGTTTCGGACCGGAACAGGCAACGACACCAAGCAACAGGAAAAGCGAAACAATCCACAAGCGACACATCGAAAGCCTCTTATTCCGCAATGACCAGGTTGATTTTCGAACCGGCGGAAAGAGGCGTTCCCGCCGACGGTTCCTGCGAAACGATTTTTTCCGCAGGCACATCCGGGATCTTGCTCCGCAAAGTCTTTCCTACGAGAAATCCCGCCGAGCGCAAGTACGAAACCGCCACCGAAAGCGGCAACCCGACGACATTGGGAAGTTCGATAAGCTCCCCCTTCGGACCGGAAGAAAGGAACACATCTACCGTATCGCCTTTGTGCACCAAGGAACCTTCCGACGGATTCGTCCGCACGACCTTCCCCTTCGAAAGATTGGGGTGCGGCATCCGGAACGTCAAGCCGACATTCAGTCCGGCATTTTGAATCGCCAAAACGGCTTCTTCGCCGTTCTTGTCAAAGAGATCGGGAACCGTAAACTGGTGAAGTCCATCCGAAATCGTCAAGCGGATCGTGCGTCCGGGCTTCGAACGCGAACCTGCAGAAGGATTCTGCCGCATCACCAAATCCATGTCATACGTTTTGCTGTATTCCCGCTCAGCGGAAAAGACGACACCAAATCCGGAATCCTGCGCAAGCGCTACCGCCGAGACGCTGTCAAGGCCTTCCAATGCCGGAACAGTCCTTTCCGAGACATGCTCCCGCGCGACAGAGGGCATCACCAATTTATCAAAGACAATCGCGCACAAGACAAGAAACAGCGCGAGCAGGAAAAGCGCATAGAGCCACGGCTTCGTCGAAAAAATCCGGTGGATAAAATTTTCCTTGCCCATGTTTTCCTCTCAGACTTTTGAATTCATTTCATGCAGCTTGCTTTCTTCCGAAATCACCAGATCCTTGCCCATCAGGGAAATCGTACCGCTCCGGGAAAGCGTCGAAAAGACCCGGCTGACCGTTTCGCGTGTAGTCCCCGACATCTCCGCGAACTGCTGCTGCGTCGGGCGGTTGCGGATGACCGTCACCATTTCGCCTCCGCGTCCGTGGATGCGAACTCCACGATCTTCCATCAGGCTGAGGATCGTCCCGGCGACACGCCCATAGACGGACATCGTCGCAAGAGAACCGATCTGGCGGTTAGCGTTCCGCAAGCGACGACTCATTTGCACGAGAAGTCCCGTAGCAAGTTCCGGAGTCGTCCTCAAAAGTTCCAGAAAATGTTCCCGGTGGATGACGAGAACCTTTGTCGGCAACACGGCCTTTACCGAAGCGGACCGTGGCTCCCCATCGATGAGCGACATTTCCCCGAACGAATCCCCGCGGGACAAAAGCGAGAGAATCGTCTCCTTCCCGTCCGACCCGGTCACATAGACCTTGACTTCTCCGTCCGCAATTAGAAACAGCGAACTCGACGACTCGTCCTTCTCCAGAATGATCGTTTCGTCTCGCCCAAATTCGTTTACGATGACAAGAGAAGCCAGCTGGGAAAGCTGCTCTTCCGTAAGTTCCGAAAAGAGATCGACTCCTTTCAGAAGATGGGAAATGTTTTCATCCGCCATAGAACCCTTCCTGGTTTACTTCAGATCGATGATGATACTTTCGTCCCGATGAGCGCCAATCGAAATCATGCCGATTTTCACACCGACCAGTTTCGACATCGCTTCGAGATACTTTTTCGCATTCGCCGGAAGTTCGTCCCAGCTTTTGCAACGCGTCGTGTTTTCCTTCCACCCGGGGAAGGTTTCATACACGGGCTTGCAACGTCCCACCTTCGAAAGCTGGTTCGGGAAAATTTCGATTTTTTCGCCGTCGCATTCGTAATGCGTGCAAACCTTGATTTCATCGAACGTGTCGAGGACGTCGAGCTTCGTAATCGCCAAGTGGGTGAGACCGTTCACGAGAGCAGCCTTGCGAACCACCGGTGCGTCAAACCAGCCGCAACGACGGTTCCGACCGGTCGTCGCCCCGTATTCGTTGCCGAGCTTGCGAAGCTTTTCGCCCATATCGTCCAAAAGTTCCGTGGGGAACGGACCGTTCCCGACGCGGGTCGTGTAAGCCTTGACTACACCGACAACCTGGTCGATCGCCGTAGGTCCGACGCCCGAGCCGCAGCTCGCATAGCCGGCGACCGTATTGCTCGAAGTTACATACGGATAGGTTCCCTGATCGACATCGAGAATCGTTCCCTGCGCCCCTTCGAAAATCAGACGCTTGCCTTCTTTCTGCGCCTTGTAGAGGATTTCGCTCACGTCGCGAACGAACGGCTTGATTTTTTGTCCGAGTTCCAGATAATCACGAATCACCTGTTCCGGGTCGATTTCAGGAACGTCGTACATCACGCGGAATTCTTCGTTATGGACTTTCGCCATCGCTTCGACACGCGGACGCAGTTCACGTTCATCCATCAGGTCGCCGACGCGGACGCCGATACGGTTCACCTTGTCGCTGTAGCACGGCCCGATTCCCCGACCGGTCGTTCCGATAGCCGCCTTTCCCGCCTTCTTTTCCTTCGCCTTGTCGAGCGCCGAATGATACGGCAAGACGACATGCGCATTGTCCGCAATGACCAGGCGCTTTTCCGGGTCCGAGATTCCCTTCGTGTGCAAGTCCGCAATTTCGGCAAGCGTCTGGACAGGATCGAGGACTACACCGTTGCCAATGACGCAAAGCTTGTTTTCGTGCATAATGCCCGACGGAATCAGATGGAAGACAAACTTCTTGTCGCCCACTTCGACGGTATGGCCCGCATTGGCTCCGCCCTGGAAACGGACGATGATATCCGCATCCAGCGTGAGAAAATCAACGATTTTGGCTTTTCCTTCATCGCCCCACTGGGAGCCGATTACAACACGATTTGGCATAGGTCCTTCTCGGAAAAAAACACGAAAGGAAAGGACCGGGCTTTTCCCGACCCCTTTTTCACCTCAATAATAGAAAAGAAATTTTGGAAAAGTTGCGGTTTAATAATGCCGTTCGCCAAAAAGCGCGGTTCCAACCCGAATCATCGTCGCGCCTTCCTCGATTGCGACTTCCAAATCCCCGGTCATTCCCATCGAAAGCTGGTCAAACTTTTGGAAGATTCCTCCGCGAGCCAAAAACTTTTGTTGCAACCCGCGCAAAAAGGCGAAACATTCGCGGGAATCCTCGGCGACGCCCGTATTTTTCCCGATTGTCATCAGGCCGCGGAAACGGATATGCGGAAACGGCTCATGTTTTTCAAGCGCAAGCAAAAACGGTTCCGCTTCGTGGATTTCCAGACCGCTCTTGGTTTCTTCTTCACCGGCATTCACCTGGAAGAGAATGTCGAGAGTCTTGTCCGCTTCGGCGCAGACCTTTTCCAGTTTTTCGACCGCTTCCACGCTCGCCACGGAATGAATGCAGTCCGCGACAAGAGCCGCTTTTTTCAATTTATTCGATTGCACCGGACCGATGATGTGGCAATGAATTTTCGGGTCGCGGACCGTGAATTTTTCCACGGCTTCCTGCACGCGATTCTCGCCAAAGTCTGTAGCTCCAAGCGACATCGCATTCTTGACCGCTTCAATCGGGTGAAACTTGGAAACCCATACAAGCTTTACGCTTTCCCGCGGGCGATTACTTTGTACGCAAGCTGCGGAAATCCGCTTTTCGAGTTTTTCATGCGCGGCACGCATTTCGTCGAGAGAAAATTCAGCCATTTTTCTTTGTCCGCTTTTTCTTCTTGCCGTTCGAAAACAGGACCGCAATCAAATCGTCGATATGTTCCATCGTGTGGATTTTAAGTCCCTTCTTCGCCGGAGCCGGCAACTCGGAAATATCCTTTTCGTTCTGCTTCGGCAGGTAGAGCGTCTTGACGCCGGCATCGAGAGCGGCGAGCGCCTTTTCGTTCAAGCCTCCGATTGGCAGAAGATCGCCCGAAAGGCTCACTTCGCCTGTAAACGCGACATCCGGCGGAACCGGGATGCGGGTAAACGCGGAAAGGAGCGACAGCGTGAGAGCGATGCCCGCCGACGGACCGTCCTTCGGAACAGCGCCTTCGGGAACGTGGATGTGAATGTCCGTCTTGCGCACAATCGCCGGGTCGATTTCAAATCGCTGGAGCCGTTCGCGCACAAGGCTGAGCGCAATCTGCGCGGATTCCTTCATCACGTCGCCGAGCTTTCCGGTGAGAAGCAGGTGCCCGCGCCCCGAAAGCAGCTTCGATTCGATCAAGAGAATCTCTCCGCCGACAGATGTCCAGGCAAGTCCCGTGATGACGCCAAAACGCCCGGGCTGCGGCAAGCGATTGTCCAAAAAGCGCGGCACGCCCAGATACTTTTCGACGAGCTTCGGCGTGAGGGAAAGCTTGCCCGATTTGCCCATCAGGGTTTCCTTGACGCGCTTGCGCACGACGGTTTCGATCATGCGTTCGAGTTCGCGGACTCCGGCTTCGCGCGTGTATCCGCGTAAAATTTTCTGGATGGATTCGTCGTCAAAAGCAATCGAGGAAACGTCCGAAACGCCGCAATTTTTCAGCGCCTTCGGGATCAGATAATCCTTTGCGATGGCGAGCTTCTCGTGCGGATAGTATCCGGGCAGGCGGACCACTTCCATACGGTCTTCGAGCGGAGCGGGAATCGTCGCTTCCGAATTCGCGGTCGCGATAAAGAGCACCTTCGAAAAGTCCAGCCCGACTTCCATAAAATGGTCGGTAAAGTCCGGGTTGAGTTCCGGGTCGAGAACTTCGAGCATCGCGCTCGCGGGATCGCCCCGATAATCGTTCCCCATCTTGTCGATTTCATCGAGCAAGATGACGGGATTCATGCACTTGGCGTGGCGAAGAGCCTGGATAAAACGCCCGGGCATCGAACCGATATACGTCCGACGGTGACCGCGGATTTCCGCTTCGTCCTGGACGCCTCCCAAAGTCACCCGGGCAAAGTTCCTGCCGAGCGATTCCGCAATCGACCGCACGAGCGTCGTCTTTCCCACGCCCGGCGGACCGACCAGGCAGATAATCGGAGCCTTGTTTTCCGCACCGGTCTGCTTCAGCACCGCGACATATTCGAGAATCCGTTCCTTGACCTTTTCCAAACCGAAATGCTTCGCATCCAGATTTTTCTTGACCTTTTTCAAGTCCAGAGCGGTATCCGTATAGACACCATAAGGAATCGAAAGGAACCAGTCGATATAGTTGCGCGAAACGGCATATTCCGGGCTTGCGGGCTGCATCAGGCGCATCCGCCCGAATTCCTCGTCCAGCTTTTCCTGAATCGCCGCGGAAAAATGCTTTTCCTTGACCTTCTGTTCGAGCTTGTCGATTTCATCGCCGTCGCCGTCCGAAATTTCGTTTTGCAGCATCCGGATTTGCTCGCTGATAAGCCATTCCTTCTGGTTCTGCTGCATCTTTTGCTGGACATCGTCCCGGACATGCTCGACAACGCTTTCCACTTCGAGAGCCGCCTGGAGATACGCGTTGATGACGCGACCGAGAGAATCCAGGTTTTCCTGTTCAAGCGCCTTCTGCTTCTGGGCCGGCGTCACGCGCACAAAGGGAAGCATCGCCATGTATGTGGAAAAAGGCTCTTCCTTGGCCATGACATCGTGCACGATATCCGGCGAAAGGTTCTGCAACCCCGCATAGCGTTCAAAAAGCCGGACACCTTCCTTGGCGATAACCTTGGAAAGCGAATCATCGACCGAGGCATAATGGCGAAGGGAAATATGCGACGAAAAATAGTTTCTGTCCGAAAGGATTTCCGGATTTACCAAATCGACAACGACAACGCCTTCGAGCAGGACACGCCAACAGCCATTCGGGAGCGCGCTCACGGATTGGACATGGGCGAGGACGCCTACCTTGGGCAGGTCTTCGAGCGCAACCGCTTCCTTGTCCGGGTCGGGCTGAAGCGCCAACAGGATCAAGTCATGATAAGCCCTCGAAGCCTGCAGAGCGTTCTGCGAAATTTCACGTCCCACGAGAACGCGGGTCGAAGCCCCCGGCGTCACCAAGGCATCGCGGAGCGGGAGCAGCGGAAAATCGTGGGATAAGTCGAGAGCAACCGTTTCTAACAAATTCTCGGAATCAGGGGTCGTCTTTTTCAATCCAAATCCTCAAGCGACGTTTTTTTCGTTATCTTGCAAGGCCTTTTTGACCAGTTCCCTATCGACGACAAACTTCTTGATGCCGGAGCCAGGAAGCTCATACATCGCCTTCTGGAGCGTCCGTTCCACAATCGAGCGAAGCCCTCTGGCTCCCGTTTTCCGTTCGAGCGTAAAGGCGACGATTTCCGAAATGCCGTCTTCCGTAAAGGACAGGTCGATGCCGTCCATCTTGAACAGCTTGACGAACTGCTTCACAATCGCATTCTTCGGCTCGGTCAGAATCCGCTTCAGGGCCGTTTCGTCGAGTTCTTCGAGGGCGACGACAATCGGCAAACGTCCGACAAGTTCAGGCATCAGCCCGAAATGAATCAGATCGTCCGGTTCAAGCTGCTTGAAAAGTTTGGAAAGGGAGTTGTCCTTTTCGGAGCGAATGTCCGCGCCAAAGCCCATGCCGCCTTTATTTACGCGGTGCGCGATAATCTTGTCAAGCGTTTCGAATGCGCCTCCGCAGACGAAAAGAATGTTCTTCGTGTTGATTTGCACAAGGCTCTGTTCCGGATGTTTCCGACCACCTTTCGGAGGAACCGCAGCGACAGTCCCTTCCAGGATTTTCAGAAGTCCCTGTTGGACGCCTTCGCCCGAAACATCGCGCGTGATCGAAGGGTTCGCCGTCTTGCGCGCGATCTTGTCGATTTCGTCGATAAAGATGATGCCGCGTTCCGCCCGGGCCACGTCATAGTCCGCAGCCTGCAAAAGCCGCACCAGGATGTTTTCCACGTCTTCGCCGACATAGCCCGCTTCGGTGAGAACCGTCGCATCGGCGATCGAGAACGGAACGTTCAGAAAGCGTGCGAGCGTCTGGGCGAGAAGCGTCTTGCCGCTTCCCGTCGGACCGACCAGGAGCAAGTTCGACTTTTCGATTTCCACGTCGTCAGCCGGTTTCTTCCCCCCATTCGCATCGCCCTCGCGAAGACGCTTGTAATGGTTGTACACCGCGACGGAAAGAGCCATTTTCGCATCGTCCTGCCCGATGACAAATTCGTCGAGATGCGACTTGAGTTCCTTCGGCGTCGGAAGCGGAGCCTTTGCCGCTTCGGCTTTCGCCTTGGCAGCATCTTTCGCCAGATCGTCCAACAGAAGATTGTAGCAAGCCGACACGCATTCATTGCAAATGTGGACATTCGCGCCCGAAATCATCTTCATGACCTGTTCGGCGGGCTTTCCGCAAAAACTGCACGAAATCTGGGAATGATTCTTTCCGCTCTTGTACATCGAAACGACCCTTATCTTCTAAGCGTTGGGCTTAGGCCTTGTGCGGTTTGAAAATTTCATCGATCACGCCAAATTCCAGAGCCTCTTCCGGTGTCAGGAAAAAGTCGCGTTCCGTCTTTTCACGGACTTCTTCGATCGAACGCCCCGAATGTTCCGCGATGATCTGCGAGAGCATTTCACGGGTGCGGACCAGTTCCTTCGCATGGACCTGGATATCCGTCGATTGGCCGGTCACCGCTCCGGACGGCTGGTGCAGCATGATCCGGGAATGCGGGAGCGCATAACGCTTGCCCTTTGTTCCCGAAGCGAGCAGAATCGCCGCCATTGAGATGCTGTCCCCGACGCAAATCGTCGCCACGTTCGGGCGGATGTGCTGCATGGTATCGTAGATGGCAAGCCCGGCAGACACGTAGCCGCCCGGGCTGTTGATGTACAAAGTAATGTCTTTCTCGGGATTCTCGTATTCCAGGAAAATCATCTGGGCCATCACATTGTTCGCCACTTCGTCATTTATCGGCGTTCCGAGGAAAATGATGCGTTCCTTGAGAAGCCGAGAATAAATGTCGTAAGCGCGTTCGCCGTGACCGGTGTTTTCAATGATGGTTGGAATGACCATGAATTCCCCCTAGAAATTACTTGGCAGCGTCTTCGTGCTTGATGCCGACGAGCAAGTCGGAAGCCATTTCCACGCGAAGTTCATCGCGGAGAGCGACCGTGCGACCGGACTGGCGGAAGTGGTCCTTCAACGCCTTCGCTTCGACGCCGTAAGCCTTGGCGATTTCTTCGATGCGGGCATCGACCATCGCCTGGGTCGGCTTGAGCTTTTCCTTGTTCGCGACAAATTCCAGAATGCGATGCTTCTTGATTTCGCGGACGGCTTCCGGTTCGAGCGTCTTGAGTTCTTCTTCGGTCGGTTCGATATCCTCGTTCGTGCCGGCGTTGCGCTTGAGCGTGTACTTGATGAGATCGACTACCCTGGCATGCGGAACGTCAAACGGATTCGCTTCGATCAGTTTGTCAATCGCTTCGTTCAAAGCCTTGTTCTTCGCAAGGTTCCGCTTGTTGTTGAAAAGGCTCGTCTGGACATTGTCCTTGAGTTCGGCTTCGTCCTTGACTCCGACCTTCTTGAAAAATTCCTCGTCCATCTTCGGGGCGCGGATTTCCCGGACATCGGTCACTTCCACCTTGAAATCGGCGGTCTTGCCGCGATACTGCTCATCCTTGTGGTCGGCGGGATAGACGAAATGGATTTCCTTGTTGTCGCCCTTCTTCACACCGGTAAGGCCTTCATCAAATCCCGGAGAGGAAGATTCACCGAGAAGCGTACGGAATTCGCGGTCTTCCGGAATTTCCTTTGATTCGCCGTCGATTTTCACTTCGAGATAGTTGCCGACGACGACATCGCCCTTCTTCGATTCGCGATCGACGGATTCCGCAGACGAATACATCTGCAATACGCGGTCCATTTCCGCCTTGACTTCATCTTCGGAGACCGCCACATCGGGAACGGTTATTCCGAGGCTCTCGTAGCCCTTGATATCGATTTCCGGATCGACTTCGACAACCGCGGTGAACGAGATGTCGGACTTTTCGTCATCCTTGAAATCTTCGACCTTGACGCGGGAAACCGGGATGATGTTCGCCTTTTTCAGCTCTTCGCTCAGCGTGCTGTTCATCAGTTCCTCGATGCATTCCTGGCGAATCATCTTGCCAAAACGCGAGACGATCATATGACGCGGAGTGGCTCCGGCGCGGAAACCTTTCAATTGCACTTCCTTGCGGTACTGCGTCACCTTCTTCTCGAAAGGAGCCTTCAGCGATTCCTGGGGGATGGTGATTTCGACATTGCGTACTGTAGAGCTGGTTTCTTTAATCGAAACGGTCATGTTGTCTCCAATAAGTGAAAAACTCGGTAAAAATGCGAGGGGAGGGAGTCGAACCCTCACGATTTCTCGCCAGATCCTAAGTCTGGTGCGTCTGCCAATTCCGCCACTCTCGCGTTTCGAAGCCAAAAATAGAAAAAAGCGTCCCGTTTAGAAAAGGAATCAAGTATTTTTGTGGGCGTGTCGGGCACTTTTCGGACAATTCGAATCGGAATCTTTATTTCGGCGGTGAATCTTCTCATCCAGGGCGTGGTCTTTCTCGTCGGGAACTTCATGGCGAAAAACCTGGGAAACGTCAATTTCGCCTATTTCGGGGTGCTGCAAAGCGACTACTCGATTTTCACCGCGCTTGCCGACTTCGGAACGACTACCCTCCTGCTCGCGTTTTTCGGGAAGAACGCCGTCAAGGGAAAGCTTCTCCAATTCGCCTTCCAACTGCGCTACTCGCTCGCGTTCACATCGATGATTCTGATGGCAATTTTCGCCTGCGCCGTCCGAAGAAGCCATCCCGTTTTCCACAGCGAATTCATCCTCGCATTCGGGCTTCTCTTCCAGCACGCATTTTTCGACTGGTATTTCATCTGCGGAAAATTCTGGAAAAAGCTTCTCGTCTCCAAGATTCTCCACACGATTTCGTACGCCGCGGTCATGGGATTTTCCCTGTTCTATCTCCAGACGAAAAGCTTCGAAGGCATCGCGCTTTCGATGGTCCTCGCTGCGCTTCCCGCCTGGAGCTTCGGAGCGACCGCCGCCCTCCGCCCACAAATTTTCAAGTTCAGCCGACGCAGCGTCCAGTTTATCCGCCTGATGCTCGGCAAAGCGTTTCCGTTCGCCCTTTCAAGCCTTGCGAGCTTTCTCTACCTGCCACTCGGACTTTACGCAATGGATCTTTACGCTCCGCGCGAACCGTTCAGCGGATACAACTACGCGAACAAATTAATTCTGCTCGCTTCGAGCCTGATGGTGAACTTCATCTCGTCATCGCTTGTGTCCAAGCACGAATCGGGCGACTCCAATTTTCACGTAAAAGACATCGCGTTATTTACCGCATTCATCACGCTCTGCGCCTCGCCCGTATGGATTTTCCCCGAGTTCAGCCTGAAGACATTTTTCTTTGCGGCTCCCATCAGCAAAAACCCTGACATTCTCGCCTTCGGAGCGGCATCTCTTTCCATCCTCGCATTTTCCATCGTCCTGCAAGCTCTTCGCATGAACCTCGTCGCGACCATGCTCAAGGAAAAAAGGCTCTGGACTTACGTGGGATTCATCTTTTTAGGCGGCGCACTAAACGCTTTCGCCGTGTTCATCGTGCCAAAATTCGGTCCGGGATTTCAAGCGATTCCGTTTCTCACGCTAACCGGAGATGTCGCTCTGAGCGCGCTTCTCTTCGGGTATTTCAGGAAGAGGGTTTGCCGGTAGTCTGCAAATTGTGGAAACCGCCCACACAACGAATCCCCATGCCCAGAAAATCCCTTGCTTGTAGCCCGCAATAAAAAACCAGAACCCCACAAAATAAATCAAAAATGTATAAAGCATCACGACCTGCGGATTTTTTCGACTTTTCAGCTTCGCATACAATACGCACATGCCTAGCCCAACCAGAAAAGGCACGATAAAGCATCCCGGAAGCCCAAAGTCCTTGTAGATTTCCCATAGATAGCCGGTCGTATTGTAGCCGGGAATTTTCTGGACGCTCTCGTTATAGATGCCATCCCAGCCAAAGCTGTTTTTCAAGGGATTTGCAACGCGGAAATACTCAAACATCCCTGTGAAAAAATCGATTCCATACGTAAAAGGATGAATTTCCTTGTCGGGAGGCGGATTCACCGCATAATCCAGATTCCAATAATTATTCGCCACATACTTGTACGGCATCGTCATCGCAGCGTCCATCGTCATCGACTTGATCGAAGAATCTCCCCCATACTGCGACCGGGCAGAGGCGACAAAGACAAAGGCGACAATTCCTAAAACCATCAGCGAGGCTATCAGGATTACCGAAATCCGCCGACACAAAAAATTAAACAGAATTACCACAAACCCGATGCACATAAAAAAAGTCGTCCGACTCGGATAAGCGCAAACGCTCAGCACGCAAATCGAAGGGACGATAATTCTCGAAACGAAACGAATCCAGCGGACAGGATTGATCGACCTGAACATCGATACGCCGAACATCAAAATAACAAGCGGAGCGCTCGAAAAAAACTGCGCATAAAGTCCGTAATTCACCTTTCGCGAGGCCCAGTAGCTCGCATTCCCCGAAAACAGGATGAGGTTTCCCACAATTTTAAGAATCCCGAAAATGCCGACCAGATAGGCGAGCAAAATCAGACAGGAAAAGACAAAATGCAATTTCCAATTATAAGATGCGGTTTCTCGAGCCGTTCCACAAAGGTTCGCTTTGGGACATCCCCATTCAAAAAGCAGACTCGCCGAAGAAAACGAGAGCAGGGCGCCGAGCCAAACGAACCATGTTTTCGCATGAAAAGGCGTCATCGCATGGTCAAAGCGCAAATAGGCAAAAGCCAACGTCAGACACTGGAAAAAAATGTAAATCGTCGCAGGCGAGAAAAAATCCTTTTTCGCCTTCCACACGTAAAGCAAAAGTCCCGCGACAACCGACAAAAGAATCGCCGTTTCGGGATATTCGCAAAGCCAAGCGAACATCAGCGCACGCGATCCCTTCTAAAGAAACGGGAAAAGCGTTGCCATTCCTTTTCGAGCGCGGAACCGGTCCCTTCTTGGGCCTTCACCAATTCGATGAAATTGCAGAGAATGGTCGCCAAGAGTGACATGACTAGCACGCAAAACACGAGAGAAACCCCTCGCAGCGGAAACACCTTCTTGTCGTTCGGCCAAGGCGCTTCGAGCACGTGCAGGTTGGTGAGCTTCTTCGCCTCTTCGAGCTGCATCTGCTCGCTCTGCTGCCGGAGAAGCTTGTACATCGCAGCCTGGACCTTGATTTCCTCTTCCTTCCGCATGAATTCCGCGCCGAGTTCCGGACTTCTCTTGAGCGCGACAAGCCCCGACGCCTGCTGCTTTCCTTCAAGCGTCTGGTTTATCGACGTATTCAAGGAAGCATAACGCTTCGAAAGCTCGTCGTATCGCTTGGAATTTTCGCCATGCAGCTTCCGTTCGTAATTCATTTCGACCGCAACCGCTTCCCGCTCAGACTGGAGCGTGCTCAGATACTTAATGGTCGCTTCCATCTGGATCATCGGCTCGTAGAAATTGTTGTCCGTCTGGAACTTCACAAAATCCCGCTGCAAGGAATCCAGGTCCTTCAGGCAAAGCTCGATGCGACTTTCAAAGTATTCCCGGCTCTGCTTCGCCTGGAGAGTCTTGAACGCGTTGAACATGGAATCCGCTTTTTCGAGCATAAACGTCGCCATGTCAGCCGCCACCCGGAAGTCTTCATCCTCGATCGTGATTTCGAGCATGTTCTCGTCGGTGAGCTTGAGCGAAAAATTCTTGCGGAACTTTTTTAGCAGGTCGGCGCGGAACTTGCCGTCAAATTCGTAACGCTCCGCCAGGTCGAACCTGTCGATCACCATGTCCTGCAATTCCTTGGAATTGAAAATCGTCCAGATGGCATCCGCATCGACAGACCCCATCGACAGACCGAGCATCGACGCATAGGACGAAAGCTCCTCGCCGAGCATCCCGCTCAAAGCGTTCATCCCCGAAGAACTCGGAGGAGGCGTCACGACGGCCTTCGCCGCATAGACCGGACGCACGACCCACATCACAAGCACAAAGACCGCAATCGTCGGGATCAGCACAATCAAAGCGCAAAGCTTGAAATGTTTCAAGTCGTTGTTGAGAATCCGCAGAAGCGTTTCCGTCAAGCCGGGAGTTTCGTTCGATTGCATAAGCCTACTTGTAATTGACGTAAATGATGAAAGCCGAAGAAACGACGGTCAAAAGGGACGCGACAAACAGCGTAAAGTCCTTGAACCGCTCATACGTGCTCTTCGGAAGTTCGATATAATCCCCCGGCAAAATCGGGTCACGGGTCGCATTGACATAGATAGTCTCCCGGTCTCCGCGAATCACCTTCACCTGGTCAAAGGACCCCGAAGTCGTCAGGACGCCCGCCGCCGAAATATAGTCCAAGGCGTGCCACGAAGGATCATAGGTCTGCCGCCCGACTCCACCGACCGCCCCGCCCACATAGACGAGCAAAGGCTTCACCGTAAACTCGATTTCCACTCCCGCCGGAACGACCGTCTTATCGATATCCTTTACGGGAATCGACCGGGAAGTATTGTCCTTTTCGCGGATCACCACCGACTGGTATCCCATATTGGGCAAGCGATCCCCGCCTGCGATCTGAAAATAGTCTTGAACCGTGCGACCTTCGACATAAGGCACCGCCGACCGGTAGTTCGGAAGAATCAGCGTCACGGAATTTTTCATGTCGGCAAACGGAATAAAAACCTGGTCGCCCTGCTCGATCATCACGTCGTTTGCGAAATCGCCCTCGTTATTCACCTTGTTCCAGTCAATATGCAGCGTATCGCTTCCGCGAATGATCTGCACGTCGTCATCCCGACCCGAAGGCAAGATGTTTCCCACCATCTTGAGAAGCCGGCTGAGCCTAGTCTGGGGCTCCACCAGAACCTGTCCCACCTGCGGGACCGCTCCCATCACGTTCACGATGATCTTTTTCAGCTGGGCGAGCTGCACAAAGCAATACTTCGGATTGTAACGCGTTGAAACCAGCTTTAAAATTTCCTCGCGCGCTTCGGCAATCGTCTTTCCTGCGACATTCACCGAACCGCATTCCTCGATAACGATGTTTCCGTCCGGATAGACCTTTGCGGAAAGGTAATTGCTTTCAAGCATGATATCCAGGTAGTCGCCTGGTCCCAGCTTGTATGTCGAATCGACAAGTCCTTCACTATAAGTCGGCTGCATCGTCACCGAGCTCCGCTGGAACGAAGACGGAGAATTAGTCGTAACCGATGAAAACGCGCTGATGTCCGCGGAAAAAAGGTCGGTACATAGCAAAAGGAAAATGGCCAGGATTTTAAAACGCATATTCATCCGCAGAAAGACAAAGTTTTCGTTTAAAATAGAAAAACCCGGCTTGGACAAGTCGGGTTTCCCTTGATAATCTAGACGATTACTTATCGGCTTCCTTGGCTGCGCCCTTGACCATGTCAATCGGCTTCGCCTCGGCAGCAGGAGCTTCCGCAGTCGGAGCGACCTTGGCCTTGATTTCATCTTCGACGAGAGAAACCAGAGCCATTTCGGCAGCATCACCCGGACGATGCGGTCCAAGCTTCAGCACGCGCGTGTAACCGCCGTTGCGATTCTTGTAACGCGGACCAATCACATTGAAAAGTCCCTGGAGGACCTTCGGGTCGCGCACAAAGCGGGCAGCTTCGCGACGAGCAGAAAGATCGCCCTTCTTCGCATAAGTAACCAAGCGATCCACAACTCCGCGGACAAGGCGAGCCTTGAGGAGCGTCGTGCGCACGGAGCGCTTGAGCTGATCCTCTTCCAGGCCTTTTTCGAGGATGGAAGTCGCGAGGCTACGGAGAATGGCACGTTTATGCTGTGCATTTGCACCGAGTTTCTTGTTCTTTACACCGTGTCTCATTTTTTAATCCTTCAAGTATTCATCGACGTTCATGCCAAAGCTGAGACCCATCGACGTCAATACCTCGTTAAGTTCAACCAAGGACTTCCGACCGAAGTTCTTGTATTTCAGCATATCCTGCTCCTTGTTGCGGACGAGTTCTGCAATCGTATGGATATTCGCCATACGAAGGCAGTTGCTGGAACGAACGGAAAGTTCCAGTTCATCGACACGCATACGGAGACGACTCGCAATGCGCTGACGTTCTTCATCCTGGACCATCTCTTCCGGAGATTCCAGATCCCCTTCGAAGTTGATAAAGGCTTCCAGGTGATCCACGAGCAACTTCGCCGCATAGGCTAGCGCATCTTCGGGATCGATAGAGCCGTCAGTCGTGATTTCCAGTTCGAGGCGGTTGTAATCCGTCTTCTGCCCGACACGTGTATCGCTCACATGGGTGGCGACGCTCAGCACCGGGTTGAAGTTTGCGTCCATCGCAATTTCGCCAATCGGCGCATCCGGATCCTTCAATTCATCCGCAACCACATAGCCGCGTCCCGAAGAAACCTTCAGTTCCATGCTCAGGGAAGCGTTACCGGAAAGAGTCGCAATATGGACATCTGGGGTAAGGATCACCACGTTGGGATTCTCCTCGATGTTCGCAGCGGTGATTTCACCGTTTCCAGACATATCCAGGCGAAGCGTTTCGTCATGGTCGGAGAGGAGCTTCACGCGGATGCTCTTTAGGTTCAGGATGATGTCTGTCACATCTTCCTTTACTCCCGGAATAGACGAAAATTCCTTATCGACTCCCGCGATTTTCACGGAAACGATAGCGGCACCTTGCAACGAGGAAAGCAGCGTACGGCGGAGAGCATTACCGATAGTAATACCCCAGCCGCGTTCCAGGGCTTCCACGACGAATCTCGCGTAGCGCCCGTCTTCGCGTGTTTCCACTTTCTGGAAACTGCGCGGCATTTGGAGAGATTTCCACATCATTGGCGTTTTCCCTATTGAGATTAAACTCTTCTCTTCTTCTTAGGACGGCATCCGTTGTGCGGAACGCCTGTCACGTCGCGAATCGTCAGCACTTCAATGCCCACGTTCTTGATGGCGCGGACCGCGGATTCACGTCCGCCACCGGCACCCTTGACGCGAACATCGACCTTGCGAATGCCCAAGTCGTAAGCCTTGCGCGCAGCGGCTTCCGCAGCGAGCTGGGCCGCAAACGGCGTGCTCTTACGCGAACCCTTGAAGCCGGAATTTCCCGGAGAACCCCAAGCGACAACGTTTCCGCGAGCGTCCGTAATCGACACAATTGTGTTGTTGAAAGATGCGTTCACGCAGGCGATTCCCTGCACATCAACGCGCTTCTTGCCTTTTTTAACCTTTTCCTCGGCGGGAGCGGCTTCTGCTGCAACCGGAGCGGCGGTTTCTTTAACTTCTTCGTCTGCCACGGATCGTCTCCTTACTTCTTCTTGTTAGCAACGGTCTTCTTCGGACCCTTGCGAGTGCGAGCGTTCGTACGGGTGCGCTGACCACGGACCGGCAACTTTTTCAAGTGGCGAGAACCGCGATAGCATCCGATATCTTGAAGACGCTTGATATTCAAGGTCGTTTCTGCGCGAAGCTGACCTTCGACAGAGTATTCGTCTTCGAGAACGTGACGAATCTTACCTTGTTCTTCTTCAGTCAGGTCGTCACACTTTTTCTTCAGATCGATTCCCAATTGGGCGCAGATCTTGCGAGACGTGAACAGACCGACTCCGTAGATAGCCGTCAGACCATACTCGACGGTCTTGTTTTTCGGCAAATCGACACCAGCAATACGTGCCATAAAATCTCCTAACCCTGTCTCTGCTTGTGACGGGGGTTCTTAGAACAGATGACGCGAAGAATGCCCTTGCGACGGACAATCTTGCAGTTTTCACATCTAGGTTTGATGGAGGCTTTGATTTTCATAGGTTCTAACCTTTTTTGTCCCTATTACTTGTAACGGTAGGTGATCCTTCCCCGCGACAAGTCGTACGGGGAAATTTCGACCAACACTTTGTCGTCCGGCAAGATGCGGATAAAATGCCGGCGCATTTTTCCAGAAACATGAGCGAGAATCTCATGGCCATTTTCGAGGCCGACTCGAAAGAATGCGTTGGGAAGAGCTTCCAGCACAACGCCTTCTACTTGAATGCCTTCTTCTTTAGCCACTAGGACGCCATCCTGCCGCGAATGCGGCCGTGTTTGAGGAAACCTGCATATTCATTGGTCTTGAGCTGAGCCTCGAGTTGACGAAGCGTGTCCAGCGCAACACCGACCACGATCAAGACCGAAGTACCGCCAATATAGAAAGACATGTTCAAAGCGTCTTTCAAATGCAGCGGACCGACGCTGATTACTGCGAGGAAAATAGCTCCCGGCAGCGAAATGCGGGTCAAAATGTGGTCAATGTACTCGGCGGTCTTCTTTCCCGGACGGATACCCGGAATAAAGCCACCCGACTTCTTCAGATTATCCGCAATATCGGACGGATTGTACTGGATAGCCGTATAGAAGTAAGTAAAAAAGATAATCAATGCGGCGAAAATCACGCTATAGGTGACATGCCCCGGAACAAAGGCACCGGCAAAAGCCTGCGCCCAGCTGACACTAGGCATCCACGAAGCGATAATCGCGGGCACGAACATGATGGAAGAAGCAAAGATGACAGGAATCACACCGGCAGTATTTACCTTGAACGGCAAATAGCTGGCCTGACCGCCCATGACCTTGCGCCCAACCACCCTGCGCGGACTCTGCAGCGGAATACGCCGAACGGCCTGCTCGACGAACACGATGAACGCAATGATCGCAACGACAATCGCCAAGATGAAAATCTCGATAGCGAGCGGTTGGATCTCTTCGCGGAACATTTCGAATTCGCGGAGGAAAGCCCTCGGTAATTCGCCGACGATACCGGCAAAGATTATCAGGGAGATTCCGTTACCCACACCCTTCGCCGTGATTCTCTCGCCGAGATACATGACAAAGATCGTTCCCGTGGTGAAGGTAAGCGTAGCAAGTAACCGGAAGCCGACATTCCCAAGCCCGGACTGGAAACCGTCCGTCAGCACAGAAATGCCTGTACCGGTCGCGGTGGAAACTTTTAAGCTCGAAAGCCAGACAGCGACACCCCAGCCCTGCAAGGCACCGAGGAGAACCGTGAAGTAACGCGTGTATTGGTTTAACTTGGCGCGCCCTTCCTGACCTTCTTTCTGAAGCATCTGAATCGCCGGAATCACGGAACCCATCAGCTGGATGATAATGCTCGCGCTGATATACGGCATAATGCCCAAGGCAAACACCGTAGCCTTGGCAAAAGCACCGCCCGTAAAGGAGTCATACAAACCGAACATGTTATTGTTGTTGCGGAAGTATTCAGCGAGAACGGTAGCATCGACACCTGGAATGGTAATGTGCGATCCGATGCGATAAACGATAAGAATCCCCAAGGTGAAGAGAATCTTCTTCCTTAGGGCTTCCACCTTGAAGGCGTTGGCGAAACCGCCAAAAGCTTTCTTCAGAGCTTCCATTATTTAACGATCTCAACTTTGCCGCCAGCAGCTTCTACAGCCGCCTTGGCCTTTTCGCTGATCGCGTTGACTTTGAGAGTAATCGCCTTGGAAATCGTGCCGTAGCCCAGAACCTTGATGGGCTTCTTGATGCTGCGGACGAGGCCCTGGTCGGCAAGAACCTTTGCGTCAAATTCAAGGACGCCGGACTTTTCGAGAGCCTTCAGGTTCACAATCTGCGTGTCGTGAACGAGGTGACTCTTGAATCCGCGCTTCGGAACGCGACGATGCAACGGCATCTGACCGCCTTCGAAAGCGACACGCCCAGCCTTGGCACTCTTACGAGCGCCAGCACCCTTCTGACCACGACCGCCGGTCGTGCCCCAACCGGAACCCGCACCGCGACCGATGCGCTTCCGACCCTTGGTGAGAGCGCTTTTGCCAGGATTGATACTATTGAGTTGCATGATTAAATCTCCTCGACCTTGACCAAGTGGCGGACAACGTTGATGATGCCCTGGAT
>JBNMGX010000004.1:0-34156 GCA_050872465.1 Hallerella sp. | reverse complement strand
TGATGGCGCTGACCTTTGTGTCGAAGGTTCCGCCGCAAGAACACGGCTATACGTTCAAAATCGAAGTGCGCGCCCTCTTGATGGGACTTTTCCTTTGCGGAATCTTGCTCGGAACGGAAAAGGTTTTCGGGCTTTCCCGGGCGATAGTTCTCGGTGGCATGCTGATTTGCCTCTGCCCGCCGGCCAATGCCGCACCCGTGATGGCGAAGCTTCTCGGCGGGAACCCGATTCTCGCACTCAAGATATTTCTCGTCGGAAGCGTTATCGCGTGCTTCTCGATTCCTCTTGTCTTCGGTTATTTCTGTCCGCCACCAGCCGGCATGGAACATCTCGACGTGATGGGGCTTTCGAAGGCGATTTTCAATTCCATCCAGCCGATAATCACGATCCCGCTAGCGATTTCGCTTGGCCTCCGAAACTTTTACCCGGAAGTCGCCGACAAGATTGCAAAGCTCCAGAAATACACGATGTTCATCTGGATTTTCAACGTTTTTATTTTGCTGTCCAAGGCGAGTTTTGACGTGCGTGCGATGGGCGTAAAAAAGCTCTGGGATGCGGGCGATTTTCAGGCGACAGCGCTGGTTTCCCTTTTACTATGCCTGCTGCTCTTCTTTTTGGGATGGCTCTGCGAACGGAAATCGCACCCGATCGAAGGCTCGCAGAGTATGGGCCAGAAAAACACGATGCTCGTCATCTGGATTGCGCAGCTCTACGCGGGTCCCGTGGCCGCTCTCTGCCCGACATTTTATGTCGTATGGCAGAACCTGGTCCTGAGCTGGATGAGCCGCGGGAAGAAAAAGCCTAATCCTTGATGCTGCGGACTTTCTGTCGAATTGGACTTTTTTCCGCCGCAAAGCGACTTGTACCAGGTAACCGTATCGTTTTTTTCGCAGACAAATTTCACGACGCCTTCCTTGTCTTTGGCGAAGTGTCAGCTGTTTTCAGTCCGCTCCGTCTTTCCCGTTGGGAATCACTCCGACCGTGTCTCCTTCGCAGACGAAATCTGAAAAAATCAATCACGCCGTGACCATGCTCACGTTTTTAGTTTATATTTCACAAAAAGTGAGTATGGAACCATGAACTTCATTTCGCCCAAGAAGTCTGTCAATTCTGCATTTTTAAAATTGCCGGTTTCGTTCGAAAAGATGGAGCGGTTCACTGCGTCTTTGAAGAATCTGTACAAAAGGCGCAACGAAAATCAAGACGAAGAATACCACAAGGGTGAAGTTTGGAGCTTCTTAAAGAAGATATTCAATCCTGATTATTCCGTACAGGTAACGAACCCGATCGACCTCGCCATTTACAACGGCAACGACACCAAAGCCAAGCCGGCGGTCATTATCGAAATGAAGTCGCCGAGCAACACAGCAGAGATGTTTTCCAAAGAACATCCCAATTCAAAAGCGTTGCAGGAACTGGTGTACTACTTTATGCTCGAATACATTCGTCGGGAAAATCGTGAAATCAAATACCTGATGATTTCAAATTTTGACGAATGGTACTTTTTTGACGTAAAAGACTTCATCCGTTACTTTGCCCAAAAATCGAATCCGATTTACGATCAGTTTCAGAAGTTCACCGCGCAACAAATGAGCGGGAACAAGACCTCTGATTTTTACAAAGACATCGCAAAGCCGGCAATCGACGACTTTCTCGCCAACTGTGAATTTTCTGTTGTTCATTTTTCTTTAGCGGAAGCGGCAAAAGCAGCAGAGCAAAGCGACGAAAAGAAGCTCATCGCCCTCTACAAGTTCCTTTCGCCGGAAACGCTCCTCGCAAAGCCCTTCGCCAACGACAGCAACAGCTTAGACAAGAACTTTTACGCAGAACTCCTGCACATCATCGGCCTCGAAGAAGTCAAGGACGGCGGCAAAAAGGTCATTCGCCGCAAACAGCCCAAGAACCGCGACAAGGCAAGCCTCCTCGAAAGCGCCATCTACCAGCTAGAAGACGACGTAAACGACGCGGAAAAGTGCGAAGCCATGGCGCTCCGCCTCTGCATCACCTGGGTGAACCGCCTGCTATTCCTAAAGCTTGTGGAATCGCAGATCCTGATGTACCAAAAGGGCGACCCTGCGTACCGCTTTATGAGCCTCGACAAGATCGGCAGTTTCGACGAACTGAACATCTTCTTTTTCAAGGTCCTGGGTAAAAAGATTGACGCCCGCGACGAGGACGTTCTAAAAAAATACCCGAACGTGCCGTATTTGAACAGCTCGCTCTTCGAGCCCACCGAAGACGAATCCCGCCTCAAGATCTGCGGAATCCCCGACGCCCAAATCGAAATTTTTAACAAGACCGTTCTCAAGGACGAAAAGGGAAAACGCGCAAAAGGCACCATGCAAAATCTGGAATATATTTTCAGATTCCTGGACGCCTACAACTTTGCAAGCGACGCCCAAGGTGGCGTGACCAACACCAACAAGACGCTCATTAACGCGTCGGTGCTGGGACTCATTTTCGAAAAGATCAACGGCTACAAGGACGGCAGCTTTTACACCCCGGGCTTTATCACCGACTACATGGCGAAAGACGTGCTCGAAAGAACGGTGGTGCAAAAATTCAACGACGTCAAGAACTGGGATTGTAAGGACCTTGAAGACGTGGCCGACAAAATCGACGACGTGCAGGACGCGAACCAGATTGTGGATAGCGTGCGCGTGGCCGACATCGCCGTCGGTTCCGGGCATTTCTTGGTTTCGGCACTGAACCGCATGCTCGCCATCAAATCGGACCTGAACATTTTCTGCGACACCAAGGGCAAGCGCATCAAGCGCGCCGACTACCGCCTGAAAGTGGACAACGACGAGCTCTCCGTTGTGGACGAAGACAACGAACCCTTTGAATACAAGCCCGGCAACGAAGAACGCCAACGCATTCAAGAAGCCCTGTTCAAAGAAAAGAAGAACATCATCGAGAATTGCCTCTTTGGCGTGGACCTGAACCCCAACAGCGTAAACATCTGCCGTTTGCGCCTGTGGATTGAACTGTTGAAGAACGCCTACTACACCGAAGAAAGCGACTTCAAACGCCTCGAAACGCTCCCGAATATCGACATCAACATCAAGGTGGGCGATTCGCTCTTGAGCAAGTACCCCGTGCAAAACAATCGCGTGGTTCTCAACTTTTTGCAAAAGGGAGATAAAGCCGACAAAAAGAGCGGGCTTGCCGCAAGGCTCAAGGAATATCGCGAAAGCGTCCAGAATTACAAGAAGGGCGGCACCGCCTACGACAAGCGACAACTGCGCCTGAACATCAACGCTCTCAAGGCCCAGCTGAAGGAGCCCCCCGTTGTGGACCTGTGGGGCAACGTATCGCAAGCAAGCGACATCGACTTTTCGAACTCGCTGGAATGGATGTTCGAGTTCCCCGAAATCTTGGATGACGAAGGAAAGTTCGTGGGATTCGATGCCGTGATCGGGAACCCGCCCTATGTGCAGTTGCAGAGCATGGGCGCCATGAGCGACGTTTACGGCGAACGCGGCTACACTTGCTACAACAAGTCGGCGGATCTGTATTGCCTATTTGTAGAACGCGCCCACAGCCTTTTGAAAAAGAACGGCTACTTCAGCTTTATCATGCCCAACAAGTGGATGCTGGTGGATTACGGCAAGGAATTGCGAGAGTTTATGAGCCAGACCTCGCTCAAGAAAATCCTGAACTTTGGCGATATTCAATTTTTTGCTGATGCGGCGACTATTGTATGTATTTTTGTCGCACAAAAATCTGATACAAAAACGCCCGTGCAGGCTTGTACGCTAAATAGTAGGAACTATTTTGGCGATTTTAAAAAAGAAGTAAATGCAGCATTGTTTGAACTTTCTCCCGAAACATTTGGTGAAAAGGAATGGAGTATTCGCAATAAACTCCATGATTCCGTGCTGCAGAAAATGAATCACGGAACACCGCTCAGGGAAATGCCGATTGCAATTAATTACGGTTTGAAAACCGGATATAATGAGGCTTTCTTTATCGACGAGAAAACAAGAAAAAAATTGATTGCAGAAGATCCCAAGAGCGAAGAACTCATAAAGCCCCTGCTTCGCGGGAGAGATGTTACAGCATGGGTTACCGAAAAGGATGATCAATATATGCTGTTCGTTCCATGGCATTACCCAAATCATTTAAACCCTTTAATCAATGGGGCTTCAGAGCAATCTGAATCAGAATTCAAAGTTCAAAAACCAGCCATTTACAATCATTTGCTTGGTTATAAAGAACAACTTTCTGCCCGAAATAAGGCAGAAACTGGCATTCGTTACGAATGGTATGCGTTGCAGCGTTGGGGTGCAGATTATTACAAGGAATTTGCAAAGCCAAAAATTGTTTACCCTAATATGACCTCAGTTTTCCCGTTCAGCTTTGACGAAACAGGATCACTCGGCAATGATAAAACATTTATGATTACGATGCGTCATTCTGAGCGCAGCGCAAGCGAAGTCGAAGAATTTAGCGAAGACCTTCTCAAGGCCCTCCTCGCCATATTCAATTCGAATCTTTGCAAACTCTGGATCTGGTACAATTGCCCAGAACTCATGGGCGGCACTCGCGAAATCCGCAAAGCCTACTTCGAAAACCTCCGCATCCCCCTGGATAACAAGGAAATCCTCCACCAACTCGCCACCCTCGCCGATGAAATCATCGCCCTCAAAAAATCTAGCACCGATGGCGCAGACTCCGCGGAACCAAGCGCTGTAGAGGCTGCTCAGCGCGACATCGCTGCACTCGAAAGTGAAGTGAATACCCTCGTGTATAAACTGTATGGCGACTTCAGCGAAGAAGAAATCGCAAGCGTGGAAAGTAGGTAAAATTAAGGAGCTATAAGATGTTTAGAGCATACGCAATTGACTTAAACGATATTGATTCGCTAATAGAAAAAGAATCATCTGAATCTCTTTATGACGAAAATAATAACCTAAAAGACTTGCTAAAAGATTTAATATTGGATGGCTGTATTGAAAGAGAAGATGAAGATGGTAAATTTATTAACATTTTAGATGGCGACTCAATCAGAAAGCTATTCTTTCCATCTGATGTAAAATGCCATGTATTTTTATCTCATTCAAGTCAAAATGTTGATAAAGCTAGAAAATTCGCCCATTGGTTGAAATCAAATTTTGAAATAAATTCCTTTATTGACTCTGATTTATGGGGGTGTATCAGTGATCTCCAAAAAGAAGTTGACTTCGATTTTTGCAGAATTGATCCCCAGACGGGAGAACATATTGATAAGGATGACAAACGAAAATTTTTAAAGACTACTTATAGTGCGTCTGACAGAAATTATAGCACTGCACATGTCCACATGCTGTTGTGCAATGCACTAACACGTATGATTGATTCTACAGAATGTTTCTTTTTTCTAAAATCAGATGAATCAATAACATTAAGTGCCTCTGCTGATACAACATTTTCTCCGTGGATTTTTCATGAATTGGCTACGGTAGATACAATTAGAGTGAATGATAAAGTTCGAAAATCACTTCCTCGTAAATCTCTTTTCGAAAGTCAAGTGAATGCATCCGTGAATCAAGAACCTTTTAAAGTGTCATATCCAGTAAATTTAGACAATCTATTTCATCTAAACATAGGTGATTTGAAAAAGTGGCAATCATGTTGTTCAAATAGATGCTATGCTCCAGCTTTAAAACCTTTATATAATCGTAATCAGCAATATCCAAAATTAGAAAAATGGGAAGAATCCTTAAATTGGCTATATAAAACATGTCAAAAGAAGGAGGAATAAAATGCGTCAGGTTTTTTATAGTTTTCACTACGAAAAAGACTCTCGTCGTGCAGCACAAGTGCGAAATATCGGTGCCGTAGAAGGAAATCAATCTGTATCCGATAATGAATGGGAAATGGTAAAACGAGGCGGAGACGAGGCCATTCGTCGTTGGATTGATGCTAATATGCTGTATCGCTCGTGTTTGATAGTTCTTGTGGGGGAATATACCTCAGAAAGACCTTGGGTTGACTACGAAATTCGGCGAGCATGGAATAAGGGAATGGGTGTTTTTGGAATATATATCCATCGTATAAAAGATCCTTTGTTTTGTCGGCGAGGTTTTTCGGGGTACTCTAATATGGGTGATAACCCCTTTAATAAAATATTCTTTGAAAATGGTAATCCATTATCTTCTGTGGTACCATGTTATAACCCAAATCCTAACGATGCATACAATGACATTGCAGAACATTTAGAAGAATGGGTTGAAAAAGCAATTAAGGCAAGAGGTTAAAGAATGGCTTTATTTAATATTGATCGATTTGAGTCTATTGCTCGAGAAAATCGCGTTGTTGCATCAAAATACGCTATTGATGAGGCTGTATTATTAGAATCGGAAATGAAATGTTTCTCTCGGTATGATGAAAAGAAAAAATATGACATTTTTCTGTCTCATAGTTATAAGGATCGAGTGGCTGTTGCAGGATTGGTAAAATATTTGAAAAGACAATATCATTACGAAATATATGTTGACTGGATAGAAGACCAAAACTTGAATCGTTTTCGTGTGACAAAGGAAACGGCGAAGACTATAAAATTTCGAATGAGAAATTGTAAATGTCTTTTTTATGTAACATCAGAGAATGCTCCACAATCAAAGTGGATGCCTTGGGAATTAGGATTAATGGATGGATTAAAAGATAGAGTTGCTGTATGCCCTTTAACAAGAGAGGTATATGAAAGTGATGTTTATCGGGGACAAGAATATTTAGGGATATATCCTTATATTTCTGAAACTAAAACAGATAAAGGCCGAAATGCTCTGTGGGTGAATAATGACGAAAGACACTATATAATTTTTGAAGAATGGCTTAAAGGATGCAATCCGTATTTACGTTGATAAAAGGCGTATTGTAGCGTCAAAAAAAAGGAGTCGATAATGAGTGACACAACAAGACCTGATGAAAAAGAAGAAAAAAGACAACATATTGATATTGTTGAAGCTATCATAACCAGAATGAGTGAAAATTCAAAGCAAATGAAAGAATGGTGTATTGCTTTGGTTTCCGGAGTTGTTGGAATATCTTTTACAGTGAATATTCCTTGGTTATGTACTATTACGATATTAGTTATTATTCTTTTTGGATACTTAGATGTGTTCTATTTACAACTGGAGCGCCGCTTTCGGCGTTTGTATAAAGATGTTGTTAAAATAGGGAATGATAATCAACCGCCAAAAGTTGTTTCTTTGTATAGCACATCTATAAAAGACTATAAAGACAAAGAATCTTTCAAAGAAGTTTTGAAATCTCCTAGTATTGGACCTTTTTATGGATGCATGCTTGTTGGTACTTTAATCTTGTCAGTAGTATCATTTTGTATAAATGGAGATGATACGCAAAAGATAAAAGTAACCAATGAAAAAGATGGTATACCTTTAGAAGTAAAGTTGAAAGAATTTGATTCTATGAAAATTAATTTAGAAAAAATAGATTCGTTAATTTTGAAAATTGATGAATTGAAGAAAATGAATATTCAAATTATTGATACAGTGAGGACTAAGAGTCTTGTTAGGAGGAGGTGATTGTATGATTGAACATTTCTTAAAAATAAGTAAAATAGAAAATTACGGGATAAAGGATTTTGATTTAGAAAAGTGTGCGAAAAGTGGATACAAAATTGCGAATAGGAAAAAGGATGAAGTTGAAAGAAAATTAGATGAATACCATTTCCCCGAAAGCTCTAATGAAGTTGATCTGTCTAAAGTAATTAAGGATTGGTTTCCTTTAGGACAATATGATATTTTTCTTTCGCATTCGCATAGTGATGAAAAAAAGGAGAAAAATAATGGCAGCAAAAGAAAACTTTCCCATATCCCATGTCTTAATCGATTGTGAAAATGTCGGTTTAAGCGGTTTGCTGGATTTGGTTGTTCAAACGGACGGAAGCCCGATCAAGTTCGTATTGTTCCATAACGCAAACAATAAGCTAAAAGACATTCCCTTGAATCAATTAAAAGATTTAAGCTTTGCGATGAACGAGGACCGTCTTAAAACAGTCGCACTGTCTATTCCGGAAAACATGACCAAGAAACAGGCGGAAAACGCGTTGGATTTCTATATCGCGTTCTATATGGGTCAAGTAATGCCTCGCGAGCCATTTAACAGTCATTGCGTGATTCTTTCAAAGGATCACGATTATGACCCGTTGATTCTGCATGTTCAAAAGGAATTTGGCGAAAATCGCTGCGAGCGCATAGATTCTTACGAAGCCTTGGCAAAGCGTCTAGGTGTTACGTTGAATAATTCTGCGCAATCGGCACCTGCTCCGGCTAAGAAAGTTTCTAAAACCGTTGCAAAGCCTGCTTCAAAAGCGCAGAAACCCAAGCAACCGGCTTTTGATTTAAACAAGGCTGTTGCTAAAGCCAAGAAACTTTTGAAGGATATGAAAAAGAACGCTCCGACAACAAAGAGCGGTTTACACAATTCCTTGAAGACTTGGTTTAAGGCGGAAAAGATCTCTGAGGACAATATTCAAAAACTGATTGACGCACTGCATGCCGCAAAAGCGCTGACGATTGCCCCAGATGGAAAGAAAGTTTCTTACTAACGCTTTTGTCATCTTTTGGCATTCGCCATTAATTATATTCTCTGGGCACAAAATTAATGCCTCGCCGTTTTAAGCTTGTCGGCGAGGAAGGAGATGAAAATGAGCAAATTGCCTCTGATAGGCTTGATTCTTGCCTTAAAAAAGACTATTTTTAACCAAAAGTCGGTAAAATCAAATATTTTACATACCTTTGGCAAAATGATACGGACTTACGAACAGTGCATAGAACGGTTTGGTTCCAAGTACCTTGTAAAGAGGGCTGTTGCTGAGGGCGTTATCTTTCAGCTGGAGCCTGGCGTGTATTCTGACCGGAAAAACGAGTCGGATATTGCTATTGTTGCGGCCAAGTATCCCAAGGGCGTGATAACGTTAAATACGGCTTTTTATTGCCATGGACTGACAGATTCCATTCCCGATAAAATCTTCCTGAATACAACAAGCGGGGCAAAGAAAATTGCCGATTCGCGGGTTGTCCAAAAATTCGAAAAGGAAGATGTTTTACGCCTCGGCGCAACAACGATGCTTTACGCCGACGCACAGATCAATATCTACAATAAAGAACGGATGCTCCTGGAGCTGATCCGCCACAAGAACAACCTCCCTTACGACTACTACAAAGAAATCATCGGCAACTACCGAAAAATCATCGGTGATCTAGATTTGCAATCGATGCAGGAATATCTTGAAAACTTCCCCAAAGCAGGCATGATAAACAAGGCCCTACAGCTGGAGGTTTTCTGATGATGGATATTGCCAAGATGGTTCAAGCGGAGATTGCGCTGGGCTATAGTGATTTAAACGCACGCGCAAAGGTGTGTCAGGACATTGTTTTGAAGGCCATTGCCTCGGGTCCCTTGTCGCGAAATGTGACAATCAAGGGTGGCGTTGTAATGAGGAGCAAAACGAAGAATGTTCGCCGTGCAACGCAGGACCTAGACATTGATTTTTTACGTTATCCGCTCACTGATTCGGCTATTGATATTTTTATAGCAAGTATGGGGCGACTTGAGGGGATAACGATTAAGCGATTCGGCTCCATCGAGGAACTGAAGCAACAGGAATACAAGGGGAAACGCGTTCACATTGAAATTGCAGATTCCAACGGAAATAAAATTCAAAGCAAAATTGACTTAGGCGTCCATAGCCGATTGGATATTGATCAGGAAATGTTTTGTTTCGATATCGCTCTCGATAGTGAGGGTGCCTGTCTTTTAATCAATTCTAGCGAACAGATGTTCGCAGAAAAATTGCGTTCGCTTCTGAAATTCGGGAGTTTCTCAACACGCTTTAAGGATGTGTTTGACCTTTATTATCTTTCCGGTGTTGCGAACAAGACGAATCTTCTCAAGTGTTTAGATGCGTATATTTTCAGTGACAATCAAATGCGCGAAAACAGTATTGCCGACGTCGTAAAAAGATTAGAACAGGTTTTCAGCGACAAGGCCTACTTGAAACGATTGTCAACATCCGGCAAAAACTGGCTAGGGATTGATGTAGAAGAGGTGACGAAAGGGATTTTATTCTATATTGATTGTATATAAATTTAATTTTTTAAACACATGAGGGCGGTATGGCAAAATTTACCTGGATTCCGTTTTACGAAGAATTCGCAAAGAAATTACTTGATTATAAGGATGCTGCAACGCGACCGGAATTGGTTGAGAAGATCACATCGCTGGATGCAGAATGAATTGGCTTTCTGACAGCGAAGGTGTCCGACGGAATTCTTCGCGATATCGATCCGTTTACTGTTTTTGCAATATTTAACCGTTCCTCTGGTGTTGAGAAACGCCAGGAAATGATTAAGGCTCTTAAAGCGAAATTTGAAATTGTAGCGCCTGTCCCGGACGACTTTGAAGGGCTCCCCATCAGCAATGCACAGAAATCCTGTTTCTACTACGAAAATGAAAAGTTGGAGACAATTCCATTACTGTGGAACCTGTTTGAAGCCTTTATGCAGAACGATTCCGCCAAGATTGCCGAGCATTTTGATGAGGCTCAGAAAAAGAATGGCGTCAAGTGGAATTTGACTTATGCATTTTTCTGGATGAAGCCCAATGAATATCCGCCAATGGACAGTCTTTCTCGAATTTTTCTTAATAAGGAAAGCGGCTTAAAGTTGCGTGACAATTCAGTTTCCTACGCGGTGTATGAGAATGCTGCTAAAAAAGTTAAAGAACTCCTTAATAGTGGCGATAAGTCCTACCACAATTTCTACGAGTTCTCTGATGCGGCTTTCAGTTACGCTGCAGAAATGCAGCGGATTTGGATTGCAGGGACAAGTTTCGGTGAACCACGTCAAAACATGATCGACACCTTCGTAAAAGACGGATATTGGGAAGGTGGCGAATGCGATACCGAAAAGTATATTAAGCAGGTTAAAATCGGCGATATCATCATCGCGGCCACATGTTCTACAAAGGGATCTAAACACGACCTTCCTTTTATAAAGGTCTATGGCGTTGGTTGTGCCACATCTAATATGGAGGCGAAAGATTCAACTCGTCCACACTGGTTTAGCTGTGATGTCGATTGGGTCCGCGTTTCACCAGAAATTGATTTCGATGGAAATATGTATGGCAAGTATCGCAAGACATTGCAAGAATGCAGTGACAAGTTACATGACTTAATCAAATTCGCAAAAGATAAGCTGGAGATGGATGGCCCGCAAGACAAGGAGGATAATGCTATGGAAGTAGATTACATGAATTACGTTGATTTTCTGAAGAACAATCACAACATCATTCTCCACGGAGCTCCAGGAACTGGGAAAACATATCTTGCTAAAAAGATTGCAGAGTCAATGGGCGCCGAATGGAAAATGGTTCAGTTCCACCAATCGTATGACTATACTGATTTTGTAGAAGGATTGAGACCCGCAAAAGGGCAAGATGGAAAAGCAGACGGTTTTGAATACAAAGATGGCGCATTCAAAAAATTCTGCAAAAGTGCATTATCTTCAAAAGCCAAGCTATTTGTCTTTATCATCGATGAAATCAATCGTGGAGAAATATCCAAAATATTTGGAGAACTGTTTTACGCGATCGATCCTGGTTATCGCGGAGAGAAAGGTCGAATAAATACCCAGTATCAAAATCTAATTGATGAAGAGGATGTTTTTGCAAATGGCTTCTTCGTTCCGGAAAACGTCTATATCATCGGTACAATGAACGACATCGACCGAAGTGTCGAAAGTATGGACTTTGCTATGCGTCGTAGATTCGCCTTTGAAGAAATAACTGCCGAACAGAGTCGAAAAAATATGTTTGGAGATGGAAAGTCTTGGAAGACTGGCGAGAAAAATGCCGATGGATCAGATGAAACCATTGACGTGTCCGCGCATCTCCAGGCAATCATAGATCGAATGGATAATCTGAACAAAGCTATCCTTGATGAAGAATTCCATCTGGGCAAGGATTACCAGATTGGCGGGGCATACTTCCTTAAATTCGCCAATTACTTCAAAGGAAGTAATGATGACGAAGCGTTTGAAAAACTGTGGGATTACCACATCAAGGGCGTTGTTCGCGAATACCTTCGCGGAATTGACGATGCAAGTGGCATTTTGCTGAAAAAGCTTGAGGATGCGTACAATCTTAAAGCCAGTGAACAGAAATAACAATGCTCATCTCTTTAAAAGATAATCAGGTCAACAATCTCACAAAATGGGACGAGGCTGTTCAAAAAAATGAAAAGTCTCACGCCTACGAAGGCGAAGAGAAAGACGCTTTGCTGAGTTTTGACGGTCTCTCGTTAAGCGATCTTTCGAAAAAGGAATTCGACGTTCGCAAGTTTCTCGTGTTCCCGTTTACCGCGGGCGAAAAGGACCTTGCCGACAAGGATTTCATCTATTCGCTTGTAGATAAAGAAACGAAAAATCCCAAGTTCCGGACAGGGAACGTGATGGGCTTTCTGGGCCTGGGCAAAAATGTGCACATGTGCATTTCGTCTCGTTTCGACGATGCCGACAAGAATTTCTTTTTGCACTATATGCTGCAAAAGGTCTGCAATATAGCCTACGTTCCCGAAACCAATTCTGGCGAAGATCAGTTTTACGATTTTCTCTTTTATCTTTTCCCGAACTATTTGAATCAGTCCATAAAGCAGGGCATCTATCGCGCTTACGTGACGCGTGAATACAACGACGCCAATGTCCGCGGCCCGATAGATATCAACCGACACATCCGTTACAACATTCCCTTTAATGGCAAGGTCGCGTACCACACGCGAGAATACACCACCGACAACAACGTGACGCAACTTGTGCGCCATACCATCGAACACATCCCTGCCTTGCGGCAGAGCGGTTCTGGGTGGTGGTATCGCCGGCAAAACTCGCGACAATGTTCAAGCGATTGAACAGGTGACGGAATCCTATAATAAAAACGCCCGGAATCAGATTATCTCCAAAAATCTGCGCCGGATAACGCATCCGTACTACACCGCCTACGAACCATTGCGACTTCTTTGCCTCTCGATTCTACTTCACAAAAAACTAAGCTATGGCGAAGATTCCAAACTCATCGGAGGAATTCTTTTTGACGGTGCCAGTCTTTGGGAAGAATACCTGGCAACGGTAATCGACAAGGCCAAATTGGGCTTTGTCCATTCCAACAACCGCCTCAAACAAAATGGCATCAGACTCTTTGAAAACGGTGGAACATATTATCCGGATTTTTACCGTCGCAATCAGGCGATTGATCAAAGTATCGTTCTTGATGCAAAATATAAAAGATTTGCAAATGTATCGGAAAATGACGAAACCGACACTTTTGATAACGATACAGGTTTTAAAGTTTGCATGGGAAGAAACGATCTTTTCCAAATGCTCGCCTACATACACTGCATTCCCGCGAAAAAGGCAATATTGCTATTTCCAATCGAGAACAAAAACAATCAGTATGAAACGGTTCTTCAATCACGCCCCAAGAAAGCATTAGGACAGGGTGGCCAAATTTCAGCAATTGGCATTCCCATCCCGCAAAACACGGCGTCATTTAAGGATTTCTCAGAGAAAATGGCTGGGATTGAAATAAAACTTATCCAGGAATTGAGGGAATATTGATTTTGACAATAAATGACAACGGGAATGGGTTATATTTAGGTAGAATGGAAATTTGTGGCGAAATCGGACTAATATAGGCTAAACATGGCGAAAAAAGACGAAAATAAAGGCTCTGCGGGAAAAGTTGAGCAGAGCATTATCATCTATAACACCCTTGATGGCAAGGCGAAAGTCGCCTTAATGGCCAAAGACGGCAATGTATGGATGAATCAAAATCAGATTGCAGAACTTTTTGACACCTCAAAGCAAAATGTAGGTGCGCATATCGCCAATGTCTTGCAGGACAAGGAGTTAGATGAAAATTCAGTTGTAAAGTATTACTTTACAACTGCCGAAGACGGTAAGAATTATAAGGTCCTTTTTTACTCTTTGGACATGATTTTGGCCATCGGTTTTAGAGTCCGGAGCAAACGGGGCGTCCAATTCCGCATTTGGGCGAATCAACACCTTAAACAGTTCATGATTAAGGGGTTTGATATTGATGATGATCGTCTTAAGAATCCCGATGGACGTCCAGACTATTTCGATGAACTTCTTGAGCGCATTCGTGATATCAGAGCCTCTGAAAAGCGTTTCTATCAGAAGGTTCGAGATTTGCTTGCCCTAAGTAGCGATTACGATGCGTCAGACAAGGCAACCCAAATGTTCTTTGCCGAAACACAGAACAAACTGCTTTATGCCGTAGCCAACAGAACTGCTGCAGAAATTATATGCGATCGAGCAGATGCCCAAAAACCGAATATGGGCTTAACGGCATGGCATGGTACGGTGGTTCGCAAGCAAGATATTTTCATTGCCAAGAATTACCTTTCGCACGACGAGATTGATTCGCTGAATCGTCTTACGGTTCTCTTTTTGGACTCTGCAGAGTTGCGAGTTAAGGAACGTAAGGACCTGACTCTGGACTTTTGGAGAAACAATGTCGATGCCCTGCTGAACTTCCAAAACAAGGGTGTCTTGCGAGATAAGGGACATATCTCCAATAAGCAGATGGAAGCTCACGTGTCCGAAATTTACGATGCTTTTGCCGAACGCCGCAAAATGCAGGACGCGATTGAAGCCGATGAAGCGGATATGGCCGAACTGCGAGAAATCGAAAGCGAAGCGGAACATAGAGGGAAATAATGGCGACCGAATTAGAAATTTTGGAACATGCTGAAAGCTATCTTCGTAAACTCTCTTTGGGGATTAACCCAATAACAGATGAACCGTTGAATGCATGTTCCGTTTAAGGCTATGATACGCACTTCTCAGGTTTTTGTGGGTGTAGAAAGATCTTCCCTTTTCATCGGTAGTTCTTTCGTTAAGAAAGGATTCCCATCTTGCACGCCAGTCGTTCAAAATTCCCGCAAAAGATTCTTTGTCTGTATGGCATAGAAGCTTCGCAATGTCCAGCAACTCTATTGACGCCTCCAACTTCGGATGGTTGGTCAATTTATGTTTTACGGTCATTACTTGATGAAACTGGCAGTATTGGAAACGATAGGCGGATAGCCTGTCCCGCAAGCCTTTCAGTCCGTCGCTTACGATGCCGCGTATCGTGAAACCTTGTCGCTCAAGAGCCAGGATTCCTTCAACATAGTCGCCGGTCCGTTCTTTTCGGTCGATAAATTTATGCCAGAGGACAACTCCCGAAACGTGATCCTTGGTGGCGACGGCGCCGAAATTCCAGCCCCAATAGGAAGCGTCCATCATGGCGACAATATCTTTCTGGACAGGTCTTGCCGAGCTGTTGTTTGAGTACCTTTGCAATGAGCGATATACGGTTCTTTCCGAAAAGCCGAACAAGGAGGCAAGCTGTCGTACTGTATAGTTTCCCTGGGTATAGAGTTCGATCATCCTTTTCTTGTCCGCGCGCTTTCGGGACGAAAAAAACTTGCCGCACGCTTTGCAAAACCAGCGTTGTTTCCCGTTCTTCAACCCTTTCTTTATTACGTCGTTTCTACCACAAAAAAAGCAGATTTTTCCCATAAAAAGAAAAATCTACTCTAACGTCAAGAATGACAATGGGTTAGAAAGAATCTAGGTACCCAAATGTCATATAAGCCAGAATTTCGGATCAGGAATAGTACAACAAAAACTTTATCCGCATTTCCCTGCATAATTCGCACCGAAAAAGATTTATTTTACCATCGTGAACATCGTTTTTTTTGATATTGAAGTTTCCACATCCAGTGGGAGAATTGCCGATCTCGGAGCCGTCGATTCTTTGGATCGGACGATTCATACACCGAGCCAGGGTGATTTCCTGAATTTTGTGAAAGGTGCGGAATACGTCGGTGGTCATAACATTTTGAATCACGATCTTCAGTATCTAAAGCACATGGAACTGGATAAAAAGAAGGTTATTGACACGCTCTATCTTTCTCCGCTGATGTTCCCCATGCGGCCTAGCCACAAGTTGCTGAAAGACGAAAAAATCCTGAGCGACGCTTTGAACAACCCCTTGCTAGATGCGGAAAAGTCCAGGGAATTGTTCCACGATGAAGTAAATGCGTTCAATGCCCTAGATGGCGAATTAAAGGACATCTATTTCAAGCTGTTGAAAGATTCAAAAGAATTTAAGGGATTCTTTGATTATGTCGGTCTGAAAGAAGAAAGCAAGGGATTTTTCAACAATCTTCTTTTGGCAAGGTCTAACACCAAGAACCTTGTAACACAGATTCAAAGTCGATTTGCCGGTCTGATTTGTGAAAATGCCGTGATGGAATCGTTCGCGACAGAACGTCCGATTGAACTGGCCTATGCGTTGTCCGTAATCAACCTTCAGGATAAGCGTTCCATTACACCGGCCTGGGTACTGCGAAACTATCCGTTCACCGAGAACATCCTTTTCTTTTTGCGCAACAATCCGTGTCACGAGCCTACATGCGCCTATTGCAACGGCAAGCTCGATGTCCGCAAAAAGCTGAAGGAAATTTTTGGCTACGATAGCTTTAGAACTTACGATGGCGAACCTCTGCAGGAGCGTGCAGCTGCGGCGGCGGTCAATAACGAATCCCTATTGGCCATTTTCCCGACAGGTGGCGGTAAGTCCATTACCTTCCAACTACCCGCTTTGATGGCAGGGGAAAATTACAAGGGCTTAACGGTCGTGATTTCGCCTTTGCAGTCCCTGATGAAGGACCAGGTGGATAATCTGAGTTCCAAGGGAATTGTGGATGCGGTAACCATCAACGGTTTGCTGGATCCCATTGAACGCGCGGAGTCCATTAAGCGTGTCGCGACCGGCATGGCTTCGTTGCTGTACATTTCGCCGGAGTCTCTGCGTTCCCGCACTATCGAAAAGCTTTTGCTCTCTAGGCAGATTGCTCGATTTGTAATCGACGAGGCCCACTGTTTTTCGAGCTGGGGTCATGATTTTCGTGTGGACTATCTCTATATCGGAGATTTCATCAAGAATATCCAGGCGCAAAAGTCTGGGACAAGAAGGATTCCCGTATCCTGCTTTACGGCAACGGCAAAGCAAAAAGTGGTGCAGGACATTTGCGATTACTTCAAGAAAAAGCTGAATCTTGATTTAAGGATTTTTGCCACAAGGGCGACCCGCGCAAATCTGACCTATCACGTCATCTATCAAGAAGACGATGATCAAAAGTACAAGACCTTGCGTTCGTTGATTGAGGCGAAAAATTGCCCGACTATCGTCTATGTTTCGAGAACCAAGAAAACGCACGAGCTGGCAGAAAAACTGGGCAAAGACGGATTTGCGGTTTTGCCTTTTAACGGCAAAATGGAAGCCCGCGAAAAGGTGGAAAACCAGGAAGCGTTCATCAGCGGCAAGGTTCAGATTATCGTCGCCACTTCTGCATTTGGAATGGGCGTTGACAAGTCGGACGTGCAGCTTGTTGTTCATTACGAAATTTCGGATTCGCTTGAAAACTATGTTCAAGAGGCCGGTCGCGCCGGGCGAGACCAGAGCTTGCAGGCGGAGTGTTTCGTCCTTTTTAACGAAAGTGATTTGGACAAACATTTCTTGTTGCTGAACCAGACGAAGCTCAGCATGAGCGAAATTCAACAGGTCTGGAAGGCCATCAAGAACCTTACAAAGAACAGGACCGTGCTGAAGCGTTCGCCTCTTGAAATCGCAAGAGAAGCGGGTTTTGACGACCCAAATGGCGATATCGAAACGCGTGTGAAAACAGCCATTCTCGCTTTGGAAGAAGCGGGCTACATTGAGCGCAAGCAGAACTGCCCTCGGGTTTACGCCACAGGCATTCTTGTTTCAAACATGGACGAGGCTCGTAGCAAGATTACCGCATCAAACATGTTTGACGAAAATCAGAAGGAAAACGCCATTCGAATTATTAGCCTGTTGATTTCGGAACGAATCGTTTCAAAAGGCAAGGGCGATGAAGCGGAATCCCGCATCGACTACATCGCCGATGTTCTCGGCTTGGAATGTCGTGTTGTTCAAGAAACGGTTCAGCTTTTGCGCGCCGAAAATATTCTGGACGATTCCAAGGATTTGACCGCCTACATTAAAAAAGGCGATGGCGAAAACAAGTCAAAGCTGGTCCTCAAACGTTTCGAGGCTCTTGAAAACTTCTTGATTACTAAACTGAAAGAAGGAAAAACCGTATTCAATCTCAAGGAATTGAATGAACAAGCAGAAGCTAAGGGAATAAAGAAGTCAAGCGTAAAGGACTTCAAGACCATTCTGTTCTTTTGGATGATCAATGGCCTTATCGAAAAGAATTACTGTTCGGACATCTGTACAAAAATTGAATTGAAGGTTTCTCTCCAAAACTTAGAGAGCAATTTTAAGCGCCGAGTTCAATTGGCCCATTTTGTGATTGACCAACTGTACCAGGCAAATGCCGACGCCAAGACGAATTCTCGTGAAGAAGCCCTGATTCAATTCTCCGAAAAAGAATTGCTGACCGCTTACGAAAAACAGGTTTCCTTATTTGCCAACGAACCGGTATCTTACAAGGAACTTGAAACGTCTCTTCTATATCTTTCCAAGATCAATTCTTTGCAACTGGAAGACGGATTCTTGGTTCTCTACAACGCGCTTGAAATTCATCGAATCGAAAAGAGCAACCTGATCAAGTATAAAGTCGATGACTATGAAAAGCTGAATCATTTCTACCAGATGAAAATGCAGCAAATCCATATCGTCGGTGAATACGCCAACATGATGGTGCGTGACAGCAAGCAGGCTCAGACTTTTGTAAGCGATTATTTCGCCCTGGATTACAAGATGTTCTTGAACAAGTATTTCAAGGGCAACCGCATGGACGAAATCAACCACAATATTACTCCCGAAAAGTATCACGAAATTGTGGATTCCCTTTCGGAACGTCAAAAGCAAATTATCGAAGATAAAAACAGCCAGTACATCATGGTGGCTGCAGGCCCCGGAAGCGGAAAGACCCGCGTTCTCGTCCATAAGTTGGCGTCATTGATGCTCTTGGAAGACGTGAAGCACGAACAGTTGCTAATGCTCACGTTCTCTCGCAGCGCAGCCATCGATTTCAAGGAAAAGCTCCATAAGTTGATTGGTCGCGCGGCCTCTTTTTTGACTGCCAAGACCTTCCATTCCTATGCCTTTGATTTACTAGGCACCATGGGCGATCTGGACAAGGCCAAATCCGCCGTAGAAATGGCGGTCGCAAAAATCAAGGAAGGCGAAATTGAGCATAGCAAGGTAACCAAGAAAGTCCTGGTGATTGACGAAGCCCAGGATATGGATGAACACCAGTTTGCCTTGGTTCAAGCCTTGATCGAAGAGAACGAAGACATGCGCGTCATTGCCGTGGGCGACGATGACCAGAACATTTTCGAAGGTATCCATCAAAAGGCGGGTTCAAAGTCTGTGGATTTGAATCGCTTTATTGAACTTTACAAGGCCAAAAAGTATGAACTTGTCGAAAATTACCGCAGCATCAAAAAGGTCGTCGATTTTACAAATTCTTTTGTTCAGGACATTCCTAATCGCTTGAAGGTGAATCCGATTCGAGCTGTTTCGGATGGGGAAGGAACTGTAAGAATCCGAAAGTTCGATTCGCCGAATATGGAATACCCCGTCGTTGAACACTTGAAAAAATATCCGCCTCAAGGGACCGTGAGTGTTTTAACCCAGACGAATGACGACGCCCTGAAAATGATGGCGCTCCTAAATCACGAAAACATCAAGGCGAAGCTGATTCAGGATAGCGACGGATTTTCGCTCTACGATCTAGCAGAGTTCAGATGCTTTGTAAAATGGATCTCCAAAAACGAAGAGCCTGTCATTAGCTCGGATGAGTGGAGCGCGTCCATAAACAAGTTTAAAGACGCTTATCAAAAGAGTTCGTTGCTGCCAATCTGCTTAAAGGCGCTTAAGGTGTATCAAAAGCACAACGATCGACTTTATCGAAACGACTTGAAGCTGTTTTTGATGGAATCGAAAATTTCCGACTTTGAACGCGGAGAAAAGAACGAGGTCGTTGTCTCCACGATTCACAAGGCAAAGGGGCGCGAATTTGATCGAGTCTATATGCTGATCAAGGATCAAAGAGCAAATGCCGATCAAGGCCGCCGTGTATTGTATGTAGGCTTTACCCGCGCGAAAAAGCAACTGTATGTTTTCCATTGCTGCCCCTTCTTAGATAAGTACGCTCCCGCAATAGTCGAAAAAGCGAAGTATTCGGAACCCGCCGAAATCATTTTCCAATTCGGTCACAGGGACATGTGGCTTGATTACTCTTATGGCGAAACGATTGACGAAGGCGCAGACCTGAAAAAACGAATCTTCAAACTGCACAGCGGAGACGCATTGAAGTATTTCCGAGGAAAACTGTACGACGACAGCGGATCAAAAAATCCTGTCGCAGTACTGTCAAAAACGGCAAGAGAAAAAATTTCCCATTTGAATGATTTGGGATATTCCGTAAAACAGGTTCGAATCCGCTATGTGGTCGCCTGGCACAATAAAGAACGCGAGGACCTTTGCCCAATTATACTTCCGGAAATTGAACTTGTAAAAAAATGAATTATCGCCGATAGCGATTCCGTTTCCACTCGGCCTGCTTTACGACTCCCCTAGGCTGATCGGCGATGTCGAAATCCTCCGCTCCCGTTGAACGCTTTTGCGAAGTTGTAAGAATCGTCGGCGACAACTTTTCGTTTTTCGATGTTTTTTTTGCTTTTTTGATTAAAATTGGATTTGTTTGACGATGAATGCCCGCAAAATTAAATTTGAATGTAATTTTGTAATAAAATGCAACAAAAAAAAGAGGTTCTATGAAAATTGACGTTTCGAAACTGTTCGGTATCGCCTTATTCCCGCTAGCGGGGTTCGTAGCATGCGGGGACGATTCTTCGGGGTCGAGCAAACCGCCGCTTTCGGAATCTATGCCGAAATGCACTGCGGATTTAGATTCGGAAACCAGAATGGACGAGGAATCCGGAATTGAGTATGTCTGCAAGAATGGCGAATGGATTGAAAAAGACTCGACTTCCCAAGCGAATCGATCGAGCAGCTCTGCCAGGAAAGACGGAACTAGTTCTTCGGAAAATGTTGCGAGTTCGTCCTCTGTTTCTTCGTCCTCTGTTTCCCAAAGGGAAAACATTTTTACATGCGACGACCATATAAACAAGGATGAAATCTATGCGCAAGACGGAATCCTCCATTACAAGGTCTCCTACAAAGGTGGAATGTATCTTGGAGAGGGGGCCGAAGAAAAAAAACAGCAGTTCAAGAAAGGTGTCTGCGAAAGCCCGATTGCATCTCGAGAAGGGATTGCGTCGGTTTACTGCAAAGATTCGACAGCGATGTCTGATCCTGTCTGTACCATCATAGAAGACAGCCTTGTGACACTGGATTTTGAATGCGACGAGGAAAACTTTCAGCTGGATATTCATTTGCAAATGGTGGATTCCAAAGGAAATCGAGCTGTGCTCCAAATCATCCGGGATACTCCGGATAGGCTCCTGTCCATGCCATGCGATGGCGGGATGATTTCGCAGTGCTTCAGTGAATCTTCGACGACGGAATTGTACTACCTCTATTCAAAGGACGCTCTGCGGTTAAGCATTGATGCGGACGTAAACTCTGCGGATTCCTCTATGTGGTTGTACTATAAGCTTGTTCAATCCGTTGGCACGCTAGCCGACGAAGATTTCGACAATCTGCCGACTTTGCTCGGGATTCATGATGCGGACAATCCTTATCTGGCGTTCTTTAAGAAAAAACCGAGTATATCTGGAAGATTTTACGAAACTGGCGTCGTTTTTGACATTCGCCTCGCTGGCTATGAAAACAGGGAGCTTGCCGATGCCGTTATGAATGTGTCCTGCGGTACGCCCGGTTTCAGTCTGACGGACATTCCGTTTGAAACGGAACGGGAGCTGCAGGCTGTTTGCGTAAAAGGCAAAGAGGGGGAAATCAAGAAAAACTGGTATTGCAAGGCAAACAACTGGTGGTCGCTTTCGGCTCCTGTCGAGGGAACGCCTTGTCCGACGACGCCCGAATGGACAGACAAGGCTGTCGATCTCTTCGTATGTTCTGCCGGCAAATGGAAGGTAAACGAGAATGTGCAAGATGATTCGCCTACCGGTACGCAGTGTTCGTCCGCCAATGCCGGAGAGATTGCTTTTCTTGCGCGAACAACCGCCGGAATTGAAGAGTGTGCTGAATTAGACGAGGATATTATGATGAAATACTTGGGCGGCGAAGAAATAACGAGCGAAGAATTTCAAAAAGCATGCGGAAAGGATGTTATCCAGCTTTTATGTTCGGGTTCTCGGTGGGAAGAATGCTCGTTTCAGAACCCGGATAGTAGTATTTCGATAGGCGGCAAGACCTATTCGTGTCAATCATCCTATGGGGCTTATTCCTGGAATTCTACAATATAGTTTCTGTCGTTTCCTCGGAAAGCGAATGCTGTTAAATACAGCGTTCGCTTTTTATTGTACAGCCAGAGAAGTCTTTGGCGACAAGGCCCAAGATTTTTATGGTCGTTTTGCAACTTGAAAACAGCTTAAAGAAATTGCGGCCACACGAATGTGCCGTTTAAATCCTTTTCCCCGTTGTCGATCAAGATGTCTTGCCCGGTGCAGTTCTTGTTCACTGCGGTGAGGAAGTAAATCCATTCGGCGATGTCTTCGGGGCTTGCCCAACGCCTGAGCGGGGTAACGTCCATGATTTTTTGCCAAAGGGTTTTGTCGCGCATCACGGGAAGGTTCAGGTCGGTGGAAACTCCGCCCGGAGAAATGCTGTTGCAGGTCGCTCCGAATTTTGCGAGCCTTGTCGCGGCATTTTTCATGTAAGCGAGCAGGCCGCCCTTTGATGCGGAATATTCGGGAAATTCCGCGCCGGAATGCGCTGAGGCCGATGCGACAAGCAGCACGGACTTGATGGACGGCTGGAATGCGTATTCTTCGACAAAGCGCATCGAGCCTTTGAGGTTCACATCGATATCGCGACCGGAATTTTGGACGCCCGCGTTGCTCACGACGATTTCCGCACCTATCGAGATTTCGGGCAAGGAATCCTTGGAAACATCGCAGACAAAATGTTCGTATCTTTCATGGCAAATGCTTGCCGGCAAGATGTCGAACCCGAAAACGCGCGCTCCGTTTTCTATAAACTTTTTTGTGACCGCCTTGCCGATGCCGCGGCTCGGTCCGCTGACAAATACGTTCACGCTTTTCCTTCCTTGTATCGGATGTATTCCTTGCCGATTCCCTGGGATTCCCACGCGTGGCAAATCCGGTAGCCTAGCGGGCTGAAGACGACTTCGCAGAGAAGCTCCATCACCGCGCCCGTGAGCGAACAGACGAGAACCTGCGCCATGGTCCAGCCGAAGAAAACATGGCTTACGATGCAGGCGAAAAGGAGGTTATCGACAAACTGGGCGAGCATCGTCGAAGTATAGGATCGGATGGCGAAATTCCGGAAATCCCTAGATGTTGTCCTCTTGGAAATCCAGTGGTTCGTTGCGGAATTGACGATTGACGACACGAACATGGCGACCGCTGAGCCGAAAACGACATACCAGGTGCCGCCAAAAGTTGCGTTCAGGGCGTTGTTCGCGACATTCGCCTTTTCGAAACTGGAATCCGCGTAGCTGTAAAATTCGCCCCACATTCCGGGCGTCATAGCGAGCAGGTGAAACAGGAAAAATACACACAGATTAACGAACAGCGCAAGCAGGGAAATTTTCATCGCTGCCTTGGCGCCGAACCGCTTGCAGATCATGTCCATGCACAGGAACGAGACCCAGCTGAGCGTGAATCCGCAATCGAGCGCGAGATACCGAAACGAAACCAGCTCCTTGTTGGCGAGCAGGTTCATGCACACCACGGAAAGGATAAATAGGCTGACGACTAGGGAGGGAATGTTCCGCAAAAGGAGAACGTAATCGGTCCATTCGCGGCGAATCCAATCGGAAAGTTTCTTTTTCATTTTGTTTTTTAAGGAAGGTTAGACAAGGACTTCCGGAAAAATTCTGCGACATCGCAAAATTCTAACGAGGTAAATATAGAAATCAAAGCTTAGTCGGGAGAACTTAGAGCTGAGGATGTCTAAGTTTTTGGAATGCGGCAAGAGGGGCGTGGGGGAAAAAGCAGTTCGCTCCGCCGACCACTCCCTAAAAGCTTAGACGTCCGCGGTTTCAACTTCTCCTGTCTAATACACGAACTGAAAATCCTTGACGATTAATGTCGCGTTTTCCTTTCCCTTGAAATAGTCGCCTTTTCGGCTGCTTGCGAAGACGACGTTTACATGGGTTATCGGTTCGTCCGCGTCACCCTGGACAGCGCCTTCCGGCATCGGGTCGGCGTTTGCATGGGAACGCCCATAGATGAATTTTGTTTCGAGCGTGCGGAGACCGTTTTTGTCGGGCTTCGAAATGAAGACAACGCCTTCCTTGGACGTATCGTAATCGGTTGTCGAACTGTACCAGGCGACGCCGACAAAGCGCCGCTTTCCTTTTTTCCGGTTTTCAAGCGTCGCCATGACGGTGCAAGAATCGCCGAGTCCATCATATTTGAACTTGACGCGAAACGCCTTGGGACGCGCTTCGAACGGAACTCCCCAGCGGATCAGAGCCTTGCCGTCCTTGTCGGTGAATCCTAGGAGCTGCTTGAGGCTCATATCGCGGACGATTCTTCCGGTAAAAAGGTTTCCGCTCGCGATGACCCCGACGACTTTTCTTGTCGTAAGCACTGCCGCGTAGCTACTGTCCGCGAGCTTCACTTTTTTCGTGGGCCATTTTTTGCTACCCGAAGCGGAAAATGCCGGGTTGCCATTGTCCCAGATATGATGGTCGGCTGTCTTCCCGACCATTTCATCGCAGGTGACATGCCCGAACGTGATGAATCCCGGGACTTCTTCGCTGTGCCAATCCGAGAAAGAACTGCCGGGGAGCTGGTAGCCGCCTTTGATTCTCCAGGTTTCGTTTCCGATGTTAAACGATGTCCAGTTGCGCAGATCCAGCGTGTCGCGTAGAGTACTTTCCAGGGAATCCCGGAGTGAAAATTTTTCCACGACCGCTTGCGAAAGCGGATAGGTTCCGTTTTTCCCGTAATAGTTTACCGTGACAAAAATTGTCTTCTGCGCAGTATCGATTTTCGCCTTTCCGACTTGCCCGCGGATGTGGATTTTTTGGATTGGACTTTCAGCGAGACATGTCGCGGTGAGCAAAAAAAACGCAAAGAGCGAACGGAAAATTACTTTGTACGGAAAATTTTTCACGATGGACGCCCCGGCTTCAAGTTCCTGTAAACCTCTTCCATCTTGCGAACGGATTCCTTGACGCGGTAACGATTTCCCTCTTCGATATACCGCTTGCTCATTTCGGACTTTTCTTTGGGATGTTCAACCCAGTAGTCGATTTTTTCGGCAAGATCGTCGGAATCTCCCGGTTTGAAGAGGGAACGTTCGTCGAGTGCGAAGTGAACCGTCGCGCTTTTCGGCGAATCAGCGATGATCGGAACAAGCCCGCAGGCGAAGGCTTCCATACAGGCGATGGCTTCGATTTCCGCATCGGATGCGTGGACGTAGATGTCCGTGCTTCGGATGATTTTTAAAAGTTCCTCGGTCGAGTAGAATCCGAAAACCGGCTCGCGTGGAAGCCCCTTGGAAAGCCGCTTGTATTTTTCGAGAAGCGGTCCCTGTCCCGCAAATACGAGCTGAATCTTGTCCGCATGCCTGGATTTCTTGGCCGCTTCGATAATCAGGTCCTGACGTTTTTCGGGCGAGAGCCTGCCAATCATCAGCACGCGGATGTTTTCATGGGGAATCGGTTCACCCGGCGTAAATGCCGCATCGACACCGTTGCTGATGACATGCAGGTTTGCCTTGTAGCCGTTTGCCCGCAGTTCGCTTGCGATGAATTCCGTAGGGCAGTGGATGTCGCGGAAACGCTTGTAGAAATAACGGTAGAGAAATTTGTAAAAGAATTTTGCGGCGAGCGCGACTTTTCCGAGCCCGATGTTGTAGGTGATGTTTTCCGCCTGGACGTGAAAAGCGGCGAGGCATGGAATGTTCATTTCGCGAGCCATCTTTTCGACGGCTCTTGCCAGCGGAAACGGCAAATAGAAATGGACGACATCAAGACCTGTCAAAAATTCCCGGATGATTTTCTCGTCGATTTTGGCAAACGTGATTCCCTGCGGGTCGGCAAAGTGCGAAACTATCGGAATGTTCCACTTCGGAAGGATGAATTTGTCCTTGCCGGGAACGCCCGCAGTGAGCACCCGGACCGTGTGGCCTTCCGCCCGGAGATTTTCTACAAAACGCCGCGCCGAGGCTGTCGTGCCGTTGTTCAGCGCATCGTAAGTATCGATAACAAGCCCAATAATCATTGGGAACAATGTAGAAATCTAAAGACCGATTTTCGCTCTTAATCCGATGGGCGAGAACTTTCGTCGGCTGACGCGCAGATTTCTTCGACGGTTTCGGTTCGGCCTTGGAACAGTTCGCATTTCTCCGCTATCGGGTTCCAGTACAAACCGCATCGCCGTGACTGGCTGGCTTGCCCAATGAACAATGAAAAAAAACAGCTATCATAGTCGCAATCGACTACGGCGTCATTTTCGCCCGTGCCGATTACGCGATAGCCTTCGCTTTGTTAAGTGTAAAAAAACGCTTCGTCAAGGCTTTTGCGAAGATTCTTCAAAAAGTCCGAATCGCTTTCCGGTCTCGTCGAAATTTTTGCCTCGAAGTTTCCAATTATTGTATTTTTAATTTCAGATGGCACATTTTTTGCTAGGCCGCGCCAATTTGTTTCTGCGGACGCTTTCCTGCGTCGGCGTTTTGGCGTTTCTTTTGCTTTCGGCCTGCGAGGATCCCGAAGAGGATTTGCCGTTTGAAAGCGAAGCGGTCGAGCGCCCGATGATGCTCTTTACGGACACGACGCTCCTCGATTTTTACGAAAAGGAAAGGCTTTCCTGGAAGGTGAAGACGGCGTATCTCGAACGCTGGGGCGGGACGGAAAAAATCTTCGCGAAGCCGATCCTCGTCGATATTTTCGATTCGCTCGGGGAACGCTCTGCCTTTTTGCGCGCGGATTCGGGAACGCTCGACAGCCGGATGAACTACGTCTATGCCTACGGACATGTCTATGCGATTACGCCCAAAGGCGCTTCGGTCCGGGCGGATTCCCTTCTGTGGCACAAGAAGGACAACCTGGTCAAGACGGAAAGCTATGTGCGTGTGGTGAGCGAGGATGGCGACGTGTTGCAGGGAAAAGGTTTCGAAAGCGATACCAAGATGGAAAACTGGCATATCCTTTCGGACGTGACGGGAATTTTCCAGGATGCCGCCAAGCGCCTCAAGGAAGAAGACGAGAAGCAGAACGCGGAGCATTTAGAAGGTCCCGTGCCGCACTTGCCGCCGACCGGAGGTTCCAGGTGAAGTTTCGGGCGGCGATTCTCTGGATTTTTCTGTGCGGGATCTTTTCGCAGGTCGCTGCGCAGACGTCACCGCTCGTAATGCGGCACGCCGACAGTCTCGCTGCGATGCGCAAGGCGGGCTTTCTTCTTTTAAACGGACGGGTCCGCTTCACGCATGATTCCATCGAGTTTCGCACGGGCCGCGCGACGTGGAACAAAAATTCGGACCAGGTCGATTGCGAAGGAAACTTTCTCTTTACGCATCCCGACGGCTACATCAAGGCGAAGAGCGGCAGTTACCAGCGCAAGACGGAAATTGCGACGGCGAAAGGCTCGGTCGAGGCGAAGGATTCCGCTGGATCATACGCATTCTTCGGGAACCATCTGGTTTACAACAAGAAGGAAAAGGTTTTGACGCTTACCCGAAAGCCTCTCCTGCACCAGTATCAAGTCCAGAAAGACGGGAAAATCGACACGACATCCGTTCGGGCGGAATTCATCACGTTTGATCAAAACGCGGAATTCGCCAAGGCCTTCAAAAACGTCATCATCACCCAGGGCGGGATGGTCGTGACCTGCGATTCGGGATATCTAGACAAGAAGCACGGCTGGGTTTCGCTCAAGGGAAATCCCAAATTCACCATGGACGGCTACGAGCTTACCGGCGACTCCATCTACCTGACGATCGATGCGGACAAACGGACGCTCAGAAGCGCGCTGGTCATTCGGAACGCCCACGGAAAGCAGCACGAAAAGGGAAAGCGTGGAAAACCCGACCAATACACCGAAGCGGTCGGTGACACGCTCTTCGCGGAATTTGCAGGCGACAAGATTCAAAGCCTTTACGTGAATCTCAATGCGCATGGAACCTTTTACGAAGCGGATTTCGCCGATTACAAAAACAGTATGGACGGCGGAAGGCTCGACCTTTCCTTTCGAAACGGGAAGTTGCAAGGAGCCCTGATTTCGGGAGATGCGCAAAGTACGTATTTCCATGTCGGCGAAAAGCAGCGCGTCATCGAAGGCAAGAACGAAGCCGCGGGAGACACGATTCGAATCGTATTTGACGAAGGAAAAGTGTTGCATCTCAAACTCGCAGGAACGAAAACGCTCGCTAGCGGACGCTACATCGATCTGTCCAAGCAGAACATCTTGCCGAAAGTTTCCGAATCCCTTATCGATTCGTCCAAAGTGATTTCGTCGGAACGGCTCAAGTCCAAGAAAGGCGGAGCAAAGGTTCCGACAAAAAAGCGGGGGAAAAAATGAAAAACCTGATCCGCACGATTCGCACCGAAAAGATTTCCAAAATCTACAACGGTCGCAAGGTGGTAAACGAAGCGTCCATCAGCGTCTCGCAGGGCGAAGTCGTTGGACTTCTCGGCCCGAACGGCGCGGGAAAGACGACCACGTTCTACATGATCGTCGGCATGGTCCGCCCCGATTCCGGGCACATCTTTTTGGACGATATCGAGATGACCGAAAAGCCGATGTTTCGCAGAGCGCGCCTCGGTGTGGGATACCTGCCGCAAGAGGCTTCCATCTTTCGAAAAATGAGCGTCCAGGACAACATCATGGCGATTCTCGAAACGCAGGGACTGAAACGCGCGGAGCGCAAGGAACGTCTCGAAGAACTTCTCGAAGAGTTTAAGATTACGCACATCCGAAAGACAAAGGCGATGAGCTGTTCGGGCGGGGAACGCCGCCGACTCGAAATCGCACGTGCGCTTGCCGCAAGCCCGGACTTTCTTTTGCTCGACGAGCCGTTTGCGGGAATCGACCCGATTGCCGTTGCGGATATCCAGTCGGTCATTTCTTCCTTGCGCGACAAGGGAATGGGCGTTCTGATTACGGACCACAATGTTCGTGAAACGCTTTCGATTACAAATCGCGCCTACATCATGTATAAAAGCCAGGTTCTCACCGAAGGTTCGTCGGATTATCTGGCAAGCAACGAAGAAGCGAAGCGCATCTATCTCGGGGAATCGTTCCGGTTGGATTAAGGAGGATTTATGGATTTAGGAATACAGCTCAAGCAAGGCGTGCGGCTAGAACAAAACCTTTCGCCGCAGATGTTGCAGTCCGTCAAGATGCTCCAAATGAACTCGCTTGAACTCGAAACGGCTATTTCGGAAGAACTTGCCGAAAACCCTCTCCTCGAAGCGGACGAGACTCCCGACAGCCGCCTGGAATCCCTCGACGCTCCGGCAAAGGAAAGCTCCGGGCGCGACGGAGACGACAACAGCCACGACCTGATGGAACCCGGCGCGGAAAATTCGATCGATTGGGAAAAGTACATGGAAGACGGGTTTCGGAATGCGGAAGCTCCTTATAAGGACCTTGGTGGACGAGACCCGGATGACGAACTTCGCTCCGAGCCGACGCGCGGCCTCAGTATGCAGGATATTTTGAAAAACCAGCTTCGCGACTGGAAGCGACCGCCTCGAATCGTTAAAATCGTCGAATATCTCATCGATTGCGTCGGGGACGACGGATTTCTCGCGCCTGCGGACAAAAACCTTGCCGCCCAGGAAACAAGCCTCTCGGAACAAAATCCCGACATTCTCGAGGTGGAAGACGTTCTGCAAGAAAAGAAGCCTCTCGAAGAAGCCTCGTATCCTGTCCAGGAAGCGTTTCATGTTCTCCAATCGTTTACGCCGCCGGGAATCGGGGCGCGGGACCTTCGTGAATGTCTGCTGATCCAGGCTTACCGGATTCCGGATTTTTCTCCGCTCGCCATTCAGATTCTTGAAAATCACTATGACGAACTCCGGGATTTGCGATATGCGTCGATCGCCAAGGCTCTGAACGTCTCCACGGAAGATGTCCAGAAGGCCGTACATGAACTTGCCCGTCTTTCCCCGCATCCCGGTGCGCAGATCAACAATACGCCCATCCAGTCGATTGTCCCCGACATGGAAGTTATCGAGACGGAACCCGGCGAGTTCAAGGTCGTCATGTTCCGCGACCACATTCCGCATCTGCATATCAACGAGACTTACCGCAAGCTTTTGCAAAGTCCTACCGCGAGCAAAAAAGACAAGGAATATGTCCGTGAAAAACTCAACGCGGCCAATTCTTTCATCAAGAGCGTCGATAACCGCCACAGTACAATTGAACTGGTGATGAACGCCATCCTTCAAAAGCAGCACGACTTCTTTGCCAAAGGTCCGGAAAACCTGAAACCGATGGTTCTCCAGGACATCGCCGACGAAATCCACCGCGATCCGAGCACCGTCAACCGGGCGACGAACGGCAAATATGTCGATACGCCTTACGGCGTCTATGAACTTAAACAGTTTTTCAGTTCGGGCGTTGCCCAGGGCGACGGGACATCTATCGGATCCGCCAAGATTCTCGACGCCATCAAGGAGCTTGTTTCCGGCGAAGACCGCAAGGCCCCGCTATCCGACCAGGCGATATCCGAATCGCTTGAACGGCAGGGGATGAAGGTGGCGCGTCGAACGGTTGCCAAGTATCGCGAGGAACTCAGGATTCTCCCGGCGAGACTCCGGAAATCCGTCTCCTAGGAATGGTTTAAATTCGCCGTTTTTCTTCGATTTCCTTTTTGAAGCGTTAATCCCATAGAACATTTTCAATCAAAGGAAATTTCTATGGAAAGAAAAACGAACTGCCATCCGCATGACGGTTTTTTCCGGTCCGTCTTCTACAAGCCCGAACGCTGTGCCGACTTGCTCCGCCTGGCAGCCATGCAAAACAAAAAATACGCCTTCGAGCCAGATGGGTTAAAAGATTTGCGCGAAGACGCTCACAGGATTTTTTTTGAAATTCCACAAAAAGAAAGAACAACCCTGATCCGAAAAACGATGCTATATTTAACAGCGGTTAAACGCCCTGAAGACAAGGAGGAATTTATGGATTTCGTGACTCATCGCGATGTATATGGCGAACCTAGCCTGTACGAGGTTCTCGAAAAGGAATACGTGGATGCCCATAAGGCCGAGTGGAAGTCCGAAGGGATTAAGGAAGGCGTTGAAGAAGGCATAGAAAAGGGTGTCAAAAAAGGTGTTGCCAAGGGGCTTCGGGAAGGAAAGCTCCAAATCGCCAAGGCGATGCTTGCCGATGGAATGCCCCTAGAAAAGGTCGCCAAGTATTCCGGTTTTTCGGTAAAGGAAATCCAGCAGCTGGCCTAGACGGTAAAGTTTGGACCTATATTCCAACTGGGACGGTCTAAAAGAAAAATTTTTCTTTAAAAATCGTTCTTTTTTGGAAAATAAAGATGTATATCTTTGGAGAAGGCGAAAGCCTTTTACTGTTGTCTCACCCTTTAACTGGAAGGTTCGTTATGGAAGTTCAAATTTCTGCCCGTCATTGTACAATCTCCGACACGCTTCAGGATCATTTAAAAGAAGAAGTGGATGCGCTCGGCAAATTTTACCCGAACATTACAGCAGCTTCCATTGTACTCGACAGGGTCAGCGACCTAAACCGCCACTGTGAAATTTCCCTCTTTGAAACGCGCTAAAATCCAGCTTAAGAAAGCGAACGAAAAGCAAAAGGCGCACCAGGCGGAATCGGTGGCAAACGTCACGGCGCAAAATTAAAGTTGGCGTATCACTGTTTTGACAATTTGGATATCAAGTGCCGAGCCTCGTGCCCGGTTCTTGATTTTTATAGGCATTTTCGCCAAAAGCTAAAACTTTCGCTTCACACGCCGGAATCCTCGCTCAGAACGGAACTGTCCCATGTCGGCATCCATCGGCCAGGGCTTGCCATGTTCGGATTTACCGACGGCTACAATCCCGACCAGATTCAGATGATAGGTTCTACGGAATGGAACTTTTTAGAGCACCTCGATTCCGCGGGTCGTCAAAAAGTTTTTGCCGGGCTTTCGAAATACAAATCTCCGCTGTGGATTGTGACGCATCATTTGCCGCCGCATCCCGAACTGCTCGAAATGTGTTCCGCGCAAAATGTTCCCCTGATGACGACAGAGCTTTCTACGTTCGACTTCGCCAAGGAAGTCCAGCGGTTTCTGGAGCAGTATTTTGCAAAATACACATCGGTCCATGCAAGCCTCGTCGATGTCTATGGCGTGGGAATGCTCTATGTCGGCGACAGCAATGTGGGAAAATCGGAATGCGTCCTCGACCTTGTGGAACGCGGACATCGGCTGGTCGCAGACGATTCGGTTCGCATCACGAGGCTGGGAAACACGCTTATCGGTCGCTCCGAAGCGCTCATCAAGCACCATATGGAAATTCGGGGAATCGGAATTATCGATGTCCGGGCGATGTTTGGAATTTCTTCTGTCCGTCGCAAGAAAAAAATCGAAGTCGTTATCGAACTCGCCCCTTGGACACAGGGAGTTACGTATGAGCGCACGGGGCTTTCGCATTCCTACGAAAAAATTCTAGGCATCAAAATTCCCAAGGTGCTGATTCCCGTTGCGCCGGGGAAAAGCCTCACCGTCATTTCCGAAGTCATCGCGATGAATTCACTGATGAAGATGAACGGAATCGATACGGCGCAGGAATTTAACAAGTCGCTGATGCAGGCAATCCAGGACAAAGCCAAAGGGCTTTCCAAAAACGACGCCTTTGACGGGATTCTCGACGGAGCCGACTATGAATAGCAAGCTTTCGAGATATGGCAACAAGCGAATGTTCTTGTTTTTGCTGTTTTCCGTTTTCGCCATTTTTCTTCTGTGGTATTTTTTCCATCCGCTCAGTCCGCACAATGAACGGGTTCGCTATGTGGCGGCCTTTGAAGAAATCGGTCCGGTTGACGACGGGAAAAACGTCAAGGTCGGCGGAATTCCCGAGGGAAGAATCATCCATATCGACAAGACGGATTCCGTTCTCTACGTGAAATTTGAACTCTCATCAAGCGTCCGTCTTCCGAAAGATTCCAGACTGCATTTCGCATCGGCGGGATTTTTGGGAAACCGGGAAATCGAAATCGTTCTTGGAAATTCTTCCGAGAATTATTCTGCAGGCGATACGATTTTCCATACGGTCTTCAACAAGGGCCTTGGAACGGCTCGCGAAGATTTGGACGAATCCCTTGTGCACCTGCAAACAGTTCTGGATTCGGCTCGGACATTTTTTGATGCATTGGATTCGGGCGCAGAAGGGGCGCAAATCAAGCGGATTTCCCAAAAAGGAAAATCTCTCGCCTCGAATGCCAATGCAAGCCTTGAAAGTTTGAAAAATGAACTGGACGAACTTTTCGAAGAGCTTTCCACGTCGACGAAAAAACTGGACACGGAATGGCAGAAAATTTCCTCGGGCATTGATTCTTCGAAAGAGGCGTTCACCGCTTCGACGGAAAATTTAGAGCGTTTAAGCGCGACGGCTCGAAACTTGGACGCCCAGGTTTCGGAAGTTCTCGCCAAGCTCGACAAGGACGACAATTCCGCAGCGCTCATTCTCCAAAAAGGCGGATCCGTTTCCGCGGCATTAAAAGACGTCCAGGCGAACGTCAAGAATCTGGTTCAGGATGTCAAGAAAAACGGCATCAAGCTGAACGTGGATTTTTTCTAGGCGAAAAGTTAAAACAGACAAAGTGGAAAGTTTTTTGCCCTGTTCCAACAGACCCTTTTCTTCAGTTAAAAATTTATGTTTGAAGCATGAAGTTCTGTATCATCGCCATTGGAATTTGCACACTGTTTCTCGCGTGTACCGATACGCCGAAGCCTGCAAGCGTACCGGATCCGGAAATTCCCGAGACGCCCTTTGTCCGTTCAG